>NZ_DS480312.1:331262-577624 GCF_000154245.1 Clostridium sp. L2-50
CAGATCCTTGAGTTCATTCTTGCGAACGTACTCCCCAGGTGGAATACTATGCGTGGCTGCGGCACCGAAGCCCTTTGGCCCCGACACTAGTATTCATCGTTTACGGCGTGGACTACCAGGGTATCTAATCCTGTTTGCTCCCCACGCTTTCGTGCCTCAGTGTCAGTAGCAGTCCAGTAAGTCGCCTTCGCCACTGGTGTTCCTCCTAATATCTACGCATTTCACCGCTACACTAGGAATTCCACTTACCTCTCCTGTACTCTAGTCAGGCAGTTTCCAAAGCAGTTCCGGGGTTAAGCCCCGGATTTTCACTTCAGACTTGTCTCACCACCTACGCACCCTTTACACCCAGTAAATCCGGATAACGCTTGCACCATACGTATTACCGCGGCTGCTGGCACGTATTTAGCCGGTGCTTCTTAGTCAGGTACCGTCATTATCTTCCCTGCTGATAGAGCTTTACATACCGAAATACTTCATCACTCACGCGGCGTCGCTGCATCAGGGTTTCCCCCATTGTGCAATATTCCCCACTGCTGCCTCCCGTAGGAGTTTGGGCCGTGTCTCAGTCCCAATGTGGCCGTTCACCCTCTCAGGCCGGCTACTGATCGTTGCCTTGGTGGGCCGTTACCTCACCAACTAGCTAATCAGACGCGGGTCCATCTCATACCACCGGAGTTTTTCACACTGTATCATGCGATACTGTGCGCTTATGCGGTTTTAGCAGCCGTTTCCAACTGTTATTCCCCTGTATGAGGCAGGTTACCCACGCGTTACTCACCCGTCCGCCACTCGATTGGATCAGTGCAAGCACCGATCCTCTCTCGTTCGACTTGCATGTGTTAAGCACGCCGCCAGCGTTCATCCTGAGCCAGGATCAAACTCTCATTAAAAATTTGTCCCGGGTTCAGATATGACTCTGGTCATTATCTATACCCTTTACTGTTCTTGGTTTGTATCAGACTTGCGTCTGTTACGTTCTTTTTGAAATTCTTTATTTGGAATTTCAGGGTTGTCATGTTGTTAATTTTTCAAGGTTCTTTGTTTTTCGCCTGTACCAGTAAAACTTAACGGAGAAGGAGGGATTTGAACCCTCGCGCCGCTATTAACGGCCTACTCCCTTTCCAGGGGAGCCCCTTCAACCGCTTGGGTACTTCTCCTAGTATCAAGCGCTTGAACTTTCCATCTTTGTTTATTGAAAAGTCAGCGGAGAGAGAGGGATTCGAACCCTCGCGCCCTTTCGGACAAACGGTTTTCAAGACCGCCTCGTTATGACCACTTCGATATCTCTCCATCCAGTTGTTTAAGTCTCCTTTTGACCGGCGACTTGTATATATTAGCACTTCTGTTTTTCTATGTCAACACATTTTTTCAAATATTTTCATTTTTTTGCAGCCGGCTTTTTCAGGTGCTTTTCTACGCCTGCTTTTGTAGAAATTCCTGTCCGATGCGCATATCCTCCGGCGTCGTGATCTTTATATTTGTATAGCTGCCCTCGATCACTTTCACCCGAATCTCGCCGTATTCCTCTACCACCATTGTATCGTCCGTTACCGGCAATGCTCCATCTACCCGTTTCTTCATCATCTTCTGATAACACTTCATCAGGCATTTGTAATCAAAGCTCTGCGGGGTCTGGATCTGCCACAGACACTCTCTTGCAGGTGTCGCCATTCCGATCTGATTTTCATTCACAATCTTGATCGTATCCTTTACGGGCATGCCGACTGTACATGCTTTATACTCTGCCAGTGTCCGAATTGATCTTACGATCATGTCCTGTGTCACAAATGGTCTCGCACCGTCATGAATCATAACATAATCCGTCTCCGAGCAGGCTCGCAAACCATTATATACGGAATCATACCGGTTCTCGCCGCCTTCTACTACAGATACAACCTTTGTAAAATGATATTTCTCCACGATCTCATGTCTACAATATTCCACGCTGTTTTTTCCTGTTACAAGAATGATGGCATCCACAGGACTTTCTTCAAAGGTTTTTAATGCATAATAAATTACAGGATAGCCTCCAAGCTCCATGAACTGTTTTTCAATTTTGCTGTGCATTCGGCTGCCTTTTCCTGCCGCAAGTATGATCGCCGTTGTCTTCATGTTTTCTCTTCTATCCTTTTATCTTTTTTGCCTTTACTATTTGTTTCTAAATTGTATTCTTTCACCAGATATTTACAAACGCTTACAATGCAGCAGAGTGATCTACATTCACTTCTTACCGTATCCTTCTACCGCTCGCCTAATTTCAGATTTGGAACTGCATTCAGATCCAGTCCGTGTCTGGTTCCTTTTATAAATTCATAATAACCGGCCGCTCCGATCATCGCTGCATTATCGGTACAAAGGATCGGCGCAGGATAATATAACCGAATTCCTGCTTTTTCACATGCCGCTTCCATTGATGCACGAAGTGCCGAATTGGACGCAACTCCACCTGCCAGCGCAACTTTATCCATGTCATATTTCTTGGCTGCATAGATGGTATGTTCTGTCAGCACATCCGTTACTGCTTTCTGGAAGGATGCCGCTACATCTGCGCGGTTGATCTCCTCATTCTTCATTTCTTTCTGATTGATATAATTCAAAACTGCTGACTTCAGACCACTGAAGCTGAAATCATATGCGGAATCGGAAATCTTTGCTCTAGGGAATTCGATTGCATCCGGATTTCCCTCTTTTGCAAGCTTATCCACCTTTGGTCCACCAGGATATCCAAGCCCGATAGCTCTTGCTACTTTGTCAAATGCTTCACCTGCCGCATCATCTCTGGTCACACCAAGGATCTCAAACTGTCCATAGTCTGTCACCTTTACCAAATGGGTATGTCCGCCGGATACAACCAGACACATAAATGGTGGTTCCAATGTCTTATCTTCTATAAAATTAGCGGCAATATGCCCTTCTATATGATGAACTCCTACTAACGGAATATTCTTTGCATAACTGATTGCCTTTGCCACTCCTACTCCGACCAATAGTGCTCCGACCAGTCCCGGACCATATGTTACTGCGATCGCATCTATATCATCCAGTGTACAATCTGCTTCCTTCAGTGCGCTCTTTATTACCTGATTCACCTTCTCGATATGCTTTCTTGACGCTATCTCAGGAACAACGCCACCATACAGTGTGTGAATGTCGATCTGTGAATATATAATATTTGATAATACTTCTCTGCCATTCACAACAACAGCTGCCGAAGTCTCATCGCAAGATGATTCGATTGCCAGAATCTTTATATCTTTTTTCTCCATTTTCATCTTCCTCTTTTTCCTGTTTACCGCATGTTTCATTCTTCAAACTTTAACGTTGTCTCCATCCGATCTTTTCCTGCAACCGCAGCCGGAAATATCTTTCTTACTTCATCTATATACTGCATCGGTTTGATCAGCGACGGACTGTAATGCGTCAGCCACATCCGTTTTACTTCTGCCTCTTTCGCAATCTCTGCCGCCTCATACATCGTCATATGCCTGTGGGAGACTGCTTTTTCATATTTATCCGGCTCCCCATACATACCTTCGCAGATAAACAAGTCTGAGCCTGCCGCATGTTTTGTAATAAGTGGTGTCGGACGAGTATCTGTACAATATGTGACCTTAAGTCCTTTCCGGTCCGGTCCCATAACCATATCCGGTGTATAGAGCCTGCCGTCCACTTCTATCGTCATGCCCTTCTGCAATGTATTCCAGATCTGCATCGGAACCTCCTGCGCACGCGCACGTTCCACATCAAATTTACCGGCACGGTCAAGTTCAAATGAATATCCATAACAGGTAACATTATGGTTTACTCGATATGCATTTGCCCGCAATCCACATATCTCAAATTCTTCTTCCTCTTCTGTCAGTTCTTTGAACTGAATCTCAAACGGAAGCTCCGGCGCGATCACACGTAGAGAATTCACTACTCGCTCCAGCCGTTTCGGACCGACCATCAGAACCGGGTCCTTTCGCTCTGCGTTTCCGATCGTCAGAAGCAATCCCGGCAGTCCACTGATATGATCTGCATGAAAATGCGTGAACAAGATCACATCGATCGGTTTAAAACTCCACCCCTGCTGTTTGACTGCTACCTGCGTTCCTTCACCACAATCAACTAATATAGAGCTGCCATTATATCGTATCATCATGGATGTCAACGCTCTGTACGGAAGTGGCATCATTCCGCCTGTACCAAGCAAACATACATCTAACATATTCTATCCTCCAACTTCTATCTCCGCTCTGTCTGTAAACCGCTTTTCCCGTAAGGAAAAAAGAGTCATTCTATATACAAATGACTCTCTGGTTCTACATATATTCTGCCGTTTCTTCTCTCTGTACCGGTACTGCAAAGCTGCCTGACAACCGATCATAGCAGTCTTCACATATACAGATCCTGTGGGTTTCTCCATCTTTTTTTGAGAAGTAGCCCCACTTTTTTGAAATTATAATTGCATCTTCCATCAAAATGTCATTTCTGACTGACAATTCTTTCCCACACATATTACAACGTATTACTTCTATCATGATCTCCTCCTGATCCTCCGATTGCCCGGTGGTCTCTGTATCTTTTCTATTGTCGATTATAATAAAAAAGGCACATCTTTTGTAGTGGGAATTCCTGTCATCTATATATTATGAATGTGAACACTTCAGTTCCATAATAACAGCATCTTCTGTTGGTTTTTTATAATAATCTTTCCTTCTGGAAATCTCATCAAAGCCTAGCGATTCATACATTGATATTGCTGCATCATTAGACTCACGAACCTCTAAGAAAATCTTTTCTCCATCGTCTTCTACACACATACGAATCATTTCCTTCATCAGTCTGTGTCCGATTCCGCATTTCCTGTAATCTTTATCAACAGCAATTCGAAGCAGTTCACAATCCTCGCATGGTGCGGTAAAAATGCAATAACCAACCACCTTATCATCCTTCGTTGTGTCAACTGCTGTAAGTACAGTATCATATGTTCCATACATGGATGTAGCAACCATCTGCTCATTCCAGGAACTCATAAATACTTTTTCTCCCAGAGAAACAATATCAAGCAACTGCTCCTCATCGCCTTCTCTTATCTCAATGTTGTCTAAATAGGGCCCCGCCGCCCCGCCATCACTGACGCTATTACTCATTTCCTTCACCTTTCTCTTTTCTTTCTCTTTCTGCCTGAGACATTCTCAGATATTCAGGAGCAAAATCGTCTCCATTTATATACTGTTCATGCGCATACCGGCAAGCTCCGGCATATGCGACTGATCCGGCTCTCTGTTTGTTCAGATGTGCCGGTGCCAGACACGCATGTTTCATCTTTGACAGGATCAGAGATCCATACACCTGTATGCCATCACCTGTAAACTGCACTTCTTCATCTTTTTCAAGAAGCAGATCGATCAATTCATTCACATCCATCGGTATCTGCTCCATCTCTGTAACCAGATTGCCTGATTTATCAAATCTGTACAATCCGGTATAGACCTGATTCCTTCTGGCATCCATGATCGGACAGATAAGTCTGCCACTTCCCCAGAAATTATATGCAAGCCCTTCCAGTGTCGGTACAGGTATGATCGGCTTATCAAGTGCAAGCGACAAGCCTTTTACTGTCGCCGCTCCGATCCGCAGTCCTGTAAATGAACCGGGTCCTGCTGCGATTGCTATCGCATCTACTGTATCAAGCTCAATGCCTGCTGCTTTTACAACCTCATCCAGCATCGGAAGCAAGGTTTGTGAATGTGTCTTTTTATTGTTTACCGTAAATTCTGCAACCAGATTGTCATTTTCTAATAAGGCAACGGATGCAACCAGCCCTGAGCTGTCCAGAGCAAGGATCTTCATAGTTTTAAACCTCTTCTATCGTTATCTTTCTATAATCTACCCCTTTTTCAAGGTCTTTTTCAATCGTTATCTTCTGATAATGTTCCGGAAGAATCTCTTCGATCAGATTTGCCCATTCGATCAGACATACGCCATTACCATATACCATCTCATCATAGCCAATCTCTTCCATCTCATCTACATCTCCGATTCGATAGACATCAAAATGATATAGCGGAAGTCTTCCATCATCATACTCCTTTACAATCGTAAATGTCGGACTGTTCACAATATCATCGACACCTAGGCCTTTGGCAAATCCCTGCGAAAATATCGTCTTTCCGACACCCAAGTCTCCAAAGAAACAGAAAACCTGCCCCGGAGCAGCCTGTTCGCCAAGCTCCCGCCCGATTCTGTATGTGTCTTCTCTGCTGTTACTTTCCTTTACAATCATCATAAATCTATCGTAATCTTCTTTCCTTTTACTTCGTATGGTCGATAAGCAACCCCGGCCATATCAAACATTCTCTTCGATGCCATTGTACTGTCAGTACTTGCATATTTATCCGACAGATAGATAACCTCCTTTATTCCGCACTGAATGATCGCTTTCGCACATTCATTACAAGGGAATAAGGTTGAATAAAGTCTTGCATCTTTTAAACTGCCGCCTCTGTAATTCAGGATGGCATTCAATTCCGCATGGCATACAAAGAAATATTTATTGTTCAATGGATCACCGATCTTTCCCCATGGCATGATGTCATCTTCGCATCCGGCAGGCATACCATTATACCCTTCCGACAGAATACGATTATTATCGTCTACGATACATGCGCCAACCTGAGTTGACGGGTCTTTACTTCTCTCTGCCGACAGCAGTGCAATTCCCATAAAATACTGATCCCAGCTAATGTAATCGGCTCTTTTCATCGGTGTCCTCCTTTTCTTTCTATCTGAGTATCTCGTTATTTCCATATGCAGATAACACATTTTTCAACGGTCATCTAAGGTTATACAACTTTTTTCTCTAAAATGCTACTCTGATTATGCTGTAAATTTTATCAATTTTAGCTATAGCATCAGCAAAACTGCCCTCAGTCATGGCTGAAGTTATAAATGCAAGTTCTCCATCTATGCCTTCTGCTGTTACATATGTCACATCACCAAATAATTTCTGAACCTCTTCTTTGGTAATAGAATCCGCACTCACACGCACAAAGAAACGATTAACCGCATCTCTGAAATCACCGATCGGAAGCGGCTCTGCATCCCAGCTTGCCATAATATTCTTACCCATATGTTTTACTTCGTCTACAACATCGGATACAACGGCGGATGCTGTTGGAAGCTTTCCTGCTCCTCTGCCGTAGAACATAATATCATCTACAACATTTCCATGTACAAATATTCCATTGAATACATCATGGATACCGGATAACGGATGATTCTCATCTAACATCATAGGTGCAACGAAGGAATATAAGGTATCTCCTTCCTTTTTAGTCGTACCTACTAATTTGATCGATACGCCAAGTGCATCTGCATATTTGAAATCTTCTGTTGAGATCTTTGTGATTCCTTCTGTATGGATCTTAGTATAATCCAGATGTTTTCCATATACGATAGAAGTCAGGATTGCGATCTTTCTACACGCATCTCCACCTTCTACGTCTGCTTCCGGATTTCTTTCTGCATATCCCAGATCCTGTGCCTGCTTCAGCACTTCATCATAAGATGCACCTTCCTGATCCATCTTGGTCAGGATATAATTTGTTGTTCCGTTTAAGATACCTGTGATCTCTGTTACTTCATCTGCTGTGATAGAGGTATTTAATGGACGGATGATCGGAATACCACCGCCAACAGATGCCTCAAATAAGAAATTCACATTGTTCTCTTTTGCGATCGCAAGTAATTCCGGTCCGTGAGAAGCTACCAGTTCCTTATTGGATGTTGCTACACTCTTGCCTGCTGCAAGGCACTGTTTTACAAATGTATAGGCAGGATTGATTCCTCCCATTACTTCAACAACAACCTTTACTTCATCATCGTTTAAGATGTCATTGAAGTCATGTGTCAGTATCTGCTGTACAGGATCTCCCGGGAAATCTCTCAGATCAAGAACATACTTGATGTTAATCTCTTCTCCTGCTCTCTTATTGATGATCTCATGGTTTGTATTGATAACCTCAACCACACCTGAACCAACTGTACCATAACCTAACACTGCTATATTTACCATGTGGATGTCTCTCCTTTTGCATTCTTTTTTGTATATTACTACTCACTCCGGCTGCACCATTTTAAATATGCATTCATAAATCCGTCGAGTTCTCCATCTAAAACTGCGGCAACATTTCCGCTTTCTTCGCCTGTCCGGTGATCCTTCACCATCGTATACGGCTGCATAACATAAGACCGGATCTGGCTTCCGAATCCATTCTCCAATATCTCACCTCGAATGTCCGAAATCTTATCCAGGTTCTCCTGTTTCTTGATCAGATACAACTTAGACTTCAGCATCTGCATAGCCTTGTCCTTATTCATATGCTGTGAACGCTCATTCTGGCATTGTACTACGATACCGGTCGGAATGTGCGTGATACGAACCGCCGATGATGTCTTATTGATGTGCTGTCCACCGGCTCCGCTCGATCTGTAAGTATCGATTCGGAGATCATCTTCATTGATATCCACTTCCAGATCTTCCTCTATCTCCGGTATCACATCGCAGGAAGCAAATGAAGTCTGTCGCTTGCCTGCTGCATTGAACGGTGAAATACGAACCAGACGATGTACGCCTTTTTCTGATTTCAAATATCCGTATGCATTCTGCCCGCTGATCTGGATCGTAACCGACTTGATGCCAGCCTCATCACCTTCCAGATAGTCAAGTACTTCCACCTTAAAACCATGTTTCTCCGCCCATCTGGTATACATTCTGTATAACATCGATGTCCAATCACAGGACTCTGTTCCACCGGCTCCTGCATGAAGTGTCATAACGGCATCATAACCATCAAACTCACCCGACAGCAGAAGACTGATCCTGTAATTTTCGAATTCCTTCTGAAATGCAGTCAGCATCTCACCGATCTCCTCTATCATAGAGGAATCGCCCTCTTCTTCCGCCATCTGAATCAGGGTTTCGATATCCGAAAAATCCTGTTCCAACTTCTGATATTCCTCCAGCGAATCCTGCAGCTTCTTTAACTGCCTAGAAACACTGGTTGACTTTGCTACATCATCCCAGAAGCCAGGCTGTTCCATCTCATATTGTAATTTTCCTATGCTGTCTTTTCTGCCAGCGATGTCAAAGTGAATCCCTTACTTCCATTAATGGTTGTCTGTACTGATTCAGTGTGAACTTAAACTGGTCTGTCTCTATCATTAATTTCTCACCTACTTTATCGGTTGCAGCTGCAACACATTATTTCTATTCGTTCCGTCCGCAGCAGTTCTTATATTTCTTACCGCTGCCGCATGGACACAAATCATTTCTTCCGATTTTTTTTGCTTTCTTTACAGGTCCTCTGGATACAGTATCATCCTTGTTTGTTCCTGTAACCTTATTTACTTCTTCACGTTCAACCTTCTGTTCAACCTTAACACGGAGAAGCAGTTTTACTGTATCCTCCTGAATTGCTCTTGTCATCTCATTGAACATGTCATAACCGGCAAACTTGTATTCTACAACAGGATCTCTCTGACCCAGCGACTGAAGCCCGATACCCTGCTTTAACTGTTCCATATCGTCGATATGGTCAGTCCATTTTCTATCAATTACCTTCAGAAGGATAATACGCTCGATCTCACGCATATCTTCCGGACTTGGGAATTCTTTTTCTTTCTCATGGTAGAGTTCCACAGCCTCATTATACAATCTCTCTTTGAGTTCTTCTGTGTCACCCTTTTTAATCTCATGCTCAGTAAGTGCGATTGGTTCTGTAAATGGAATGATCTCACGGATCATATTGTCAAGCTCTACAATATTCCATTCTTCCGGTGCCGCTTCTGATGAGCATACGATATCCACACATGCACCGATATCATCCTTGAGCATCTTCAGGATAACTTCATGCATATCTTCACCATCTAAGACTCTCCGACGCTCCTTATAAATGATCTCTCTCTGTTCGTTATTTACACGATCATACTCTAACAGATTCTTTCTGATCGCAAAGTTGTTACTTTCAATCTTCTTCTGCGCCTTTTCTACGAAGTTCGAAATCGTCTTATGCTGAATCTCCTCGCCCTCCGGAATCTTCAATGTATCATAAAGGCTCATAACACGTTCGGAACCAAATAATCTCATCAGATCATCTTCCAGAGACAGGTAGAATTTGGATTCACCCGGATCTCCCTGACGACCGGAACGTCCACGGAGCTGATTATCGATTCGTCTGGACTCATGACGTTCTGTACCAATGATACGAAGTCCGCCAAGTTCAGCAACGCCCTCGCCAAGCTTAATATCCGTACCACGACCAGCCATGTTCGTTGCGATCGTAACTGCATTCTTCTGACCTGCTTCTGCAACGATCTCTGCCTCAAGCTCATGGAACTTTGCATTTAATACCTTATGTGGAATCTTTTTCTTGCTGAGCATATGGCTGAGTTCCTCAGATGCATCAATATTGATCGTACCAACCAGAACAGGCTGTCCTTTTCTGTAACTCTCATTGATCTGCTCAACAATAGCGTTTAATTTCTCTTTCTTTGTCTTGAAGATAGAATCCGGACGGTCAATTCTCTGTACAGGAAGGTTGGTCGGGATCTCTACAACATCCATGCCGTAGATCTCTCTGAATTCTTCTTCCTCTGTACTTGCTGTACCTGTCATACCCGCTTTCTTCTCAAACATATTGAAGAAGTTCTGGAATGTGATCGTCGCAAGTGTCTTGGATTCTCTCTTAACCTTTACATTTTCCTTTGCCTCGATCGCCTGATGCAGTCCATCTGAGAAACGACGGCCCGGCATGATACGTCCTGTAAATTCATCAACGATCAGAACCTCATCATCCTTTACAACGTAATCACGGTCACGGAACATCAGGTTATGTGCACGAAGTGCAAGAATAATGTTATGCTGGATCTCGATATTCTCAGGATCGGACAGGTTCTCAATATGGAAGAACTGCTCTACTTCCTTTACACCGTTTGCTGTCAGCATAACGTATTTGTCTTTTTCATTTACAAGAAAATCTCCGTCTTCCTCGATCGCTGTATTCATCAGCATATCCATCTTGGATATCTCGCCATCACCTTCACCACGCTTCATACGTCTTGCAAGGTAATCGCACATTTTATAAAGCTCTGTTGATTTACCACTCTGTCCTGAAATGATCAGAGGGGTTCTCGCCTCATCGATCAATACTGAGTCGACCTCATCGATTACGCAATAATGAAGTCCTCTTAACACAAGCTTTTCTTTATAGATAACCATGTTATCTCTTAAGTAATCGAAACCGAGTTCGTTATTTGTTACATAAGTGATGTCGCATGCATATGCGTCACGTCTTTCATCATTTGTAGATGAATTCAAAATAATACCAACTGTAAGTCCAAGAAACTCATGAACCTTACCCATCCATTCCGCATCACGCTTTGCCAGGTAATCGTTAACTGTTACGACCTGAACACCCTTGCCCTCCAGTGCGTTTAAGTATACAGGAAGTGTAGATACAAGTGTCTTACCTTCACCGGTTTTCATCTCGGCGATACGTCCCTGATGTAATACAACACCACCGATCAACTGTACTCTGTAATGCTTGATGCCAAGCACTCTGTATGCAGCCTCTCTTACAACTGCAAATGCTTCTACCAACAGATCATCAAGAGTTTCTCCATTTGCAAGTCTATCTTTGAACTCTGTTGTCTTTGCTCTTAATTCCTCATCGGACAATGCCTGCATATCAGAATCAAGTGCTTCTATCTTGTCCACAATAGGAGCGATCTTCTTCAGTTCTTTCTCACTATGTGTGCCAAATACTTTTTCAAATAATCCCATTCTATTATTCTCCTAACTGTTTTCTTGGTTTCGTATCCAAATCTTGTTACTCAGGGTACATAATACCATCATATGAAATTTATATCAAGAATGAATCTGAAAAGCTTTGGTAAAGCATTATGAAATAACGCTAAAGCCCGATAACTTTTCACGCAAAAAAGAGCCGCCAGCGTTGATATTCTGGCGACCCTTCTCTTTATCCATAAATCTCTGCAGCTACACATCTGCCAATCCTTTCGGATCTGCTTCTGTAAGCTTCCTGTGTGGCAGGTTGAGATTAAAATTCCGGTTCGATCAATCCGTATGTGTTACCTTTTCTCTTATAGACAACATTTACTTCTTCTGTCTCAGCGTTTCTGAATACATAGAAATTATGTCCAAGCAGATCCATCTGGATGCATGCATCTTCCGGATACATAGGCTTTACTGCAAATTTCTTGCATCTTACGATCTTGATCTCGTCATCTTCATCTGTTTCTTCTTCTACAAATGAATTCTGGAGATATGCTGCATTCTGCTCCTTGTCGATCAGCTTCTTCTTATGCCTGTTCACCTGTCTCTCAATCACTTCCAGCACAAGATCGATCGATACATACATATCATCACTTACCTGTTCTGCACGAATGATATGTCCTTTCATAGGAATCGTAACTTCTATCTTCTGTCTGTCTTTCTCTACACTAAATGTAACCTGTGCAACAGCATCTTCTGCGAAATATTTCTCAAGCTTGGACAGCTTGTCATATACTGCATTCTTTAAGCCTTCAGTAACATCGATTATTTTTTCCACTAATTATGTAATTCATGTTGCCCAACTCCTTCTTTTTCGGGGATTCCCGAATTGATAGTCTTATTATAGCATAAACCATCATTTTTTCAAGTCATTTTAAACAAAAGGAAGGCGTCTTCTTTCTGTTTTTTAGTCAAATTAACAATTAATTTATATAATTTATGAAAACTACACAAATACATCTGTATCTTTTTTCTGTATGAAAATATATCTTTAGCTGTAAAGACTCCTTTCGATAAAAATAAAAAAAGAAAAGCCGGTACATATCGGGAGGAACAACATATCCTCTCACTATATACCGGCTTTTCTTCTATTTCTGTAGTCCTTTATTGTCCAAGCAGTCTGACTGCCTTAACAGGTGTTCTGTAGTTATATACCGATGTCTTGATACCGGTTGCTTCTGTACTTGCATGTACTACCATGCCGCCACCTGTGTAGATCGCCACATGTCCGATATCTCCTTCTGAACCATAGAACAACAGGTCACCCGGTTCCAGTTCTGAAAGACTTACTTCTGTTCCGTAATAAGACTGAGCTGTTGCGGAATGTGGAAGTGAAATTCCAAAGTGTGCATATACTGATAATGTAAATCCTGAACAGTCAGCACCGTTTGTAAGGCTTGTACCACCATATACATAAGGGTTACCGACAAACTGTAATGCATAATTTGCAAGATCAACACCGGTCGATCCACTGGATGGTACAGGATCCGGAGTAGATGGAGCCTCTGTTGTAGGAGCTTCCGTCGCAGGTGCTTCTGTTGAAGGAGCCTCTGTCGTCTGTGAGCTTGAACTGCTGCCGTTGTCTGATGACTGACCGTCACCTGAGCTGTTGTTCTGAGCTGCCTGCTGCTGTCTCTGTCTCTCTGCCTCTGCTTCTTCCTGTTTTCTCTTTGCTTCTTCCTCTGCTGCTATTCTTGCAGCTTCTGCTTCCTCTACTGTTACAGCCTTTACCGTATTGTAGGATATCTCAACGTAATCGGAACTTACATATCCGCTTACACTGTCATCGATCTGGAGCTGTGTCCATCCGTCTGACTGACTTAACACTTCATATGTCTGTCCGCCGGGAATCTGGGTTACGCAATCACTGTCACCATCTGCCTGCTCACGAACATTCAAGGTCTCTGTTGTTATGGTAGCAAGCTTGCTGCAATGTTCTTCCGCATATGCTCCTGCATCATCACCGAACACCAGATAATCATTCTTTATGTATCCCTCGCAGTTACCGGATGCGATTTTCGTCCATGTATCACCTTTTTCTTTTACAAGAGCAATTCCGTTTGCTGCAAGTGTTCCAACCAGCTCGCCATCTTCACTTGCGGTTGCTCTGATATTTACAGAATCGGAAACTGTTGTAAGGCAACGATCCTGAAACTGCGGATACTTACATGTCACTTCTTCCGCCTGTGCAGATACTGTTTTATCCTTTTTTGTTGTCTTCTTGCTATTCTTCTTATCAGCTGTCTCTGTCGTTGTCTGTTCTTCTGTCTTCGCAGATATTGTATCCTCTGTTGTATCCAACTGAACAGATTCTACATAACGATCAAGAACGGACGAGATACCGATATTGGAATCATCATAAACACTGTTTGCTTTTATCACACCAAATGCTGTCGTTGCTGCCAGACTTACGGTCATAACTGCAACTGAAATTCTTCTGGTTGTCTTCGACATTTTATTACCTCCCATACAAATGCCATGTTGCCAAACATTTGTTACGAAAATGTTACATTTCTGGTTCATTATAGCAACATTACTAATGCTTGTCAACATGGCAATTCATGGATTTTATACGTTTTCCCTTAATTTCTTAAAATTTAAGATTTGTTACAGAGCTATGAAACAACTACTCCGTCTTTTGCTTTTACCGTAACAATTGCTCCGGTTTTCAGAATCTGTGTTGCATTTTTCGCTCCTATAATAACCGGGATATCCCTGCTTAAACCAACAATTGCTGCATGCGAATTCTTTCCGTCCTTCTCACATACGATCGCTGAAGCAGTTTTTAACTGCTCCATGATATTATTGCTGGTTTCTTTCATAACGATAATATCACCGGAATTGTAGTTTTTTATTAATTCTTCCTCTGAATCAGCTACACACAAGGGGGCACATACAGATTTTTCGTTTACAGAAACTCCCTTAACCAGAATGTGTCCAACTACATGTACTTTGATCAGGTTGGTTGTTCCGGTAACGCCAAGCGGAACCCCCGCAGTAATAACAACGATTTCTCCATCCTTAATATAATGGTTTCTCTTAGCCGCCTCTACCGAATGCTCAAACAGATCATCAGTATTATTCTCCTCTGCGATCAGAAGTGGCTGAACACCCCATGAAAGGTTCAGCTGTCTGCAGACCTTCTCAACCGGTGAACATCCGATGATCGGGCATTTCGGTCTGTATTTGGAGATCATGCGGGCAGTTTTTCCGGATTTGGTTACAGTTACGATTGCCGCCGCACCAAGATCGATCGCAGTTGTGCAAGTCGCATGAGAAATAGCGCTGGTGATATCCGGATTCTGGATATTTCCTCTCTCATAAAAACGTTTTGTATAATCAATATCTTCTTCTGCACGCTCTGCAATCTTGATCATGGTATGAAGTGCCTCTACCGGATACTTACCTGCTGCAGTCTCACCGGAAAGCATGATTGCACTTGTTCCGTCGTAGATCGCATTTGCAACGTCTGTCGCCTCTGCTCTCGTTGGTCTTGGATTCTTGATCATGGAATCAAGCATCTGTGTCGCTGTCACAACCTGTTTATCAGCATTGTATACTTTCTTAATGATCATCTTCTGGATAACAGGGACATCTTCTAACGGAATCTCAACACCCATATCGCCACGGGCTACCATAATACCATCTGACACGCGGATGATCTCGTCGATATTCTCAACTCCCTGCATATTCTCAATTTTGGAAATGATATTGATATTATCGCATCCATGCTCATCTAAGATCTTGCGGATCTCCAATACATCATCTGCAGTTCTTACAAAGGAAGCAGCAATGAAATCAAAATCATTTTCTATACCGAATATAATGTCCGAGCGATCCTGGTCGCTGATATATGGCATAGACAGATTTACGCGTGGTACGTTTACCCCTTTGTGATTTGATACCGGTCCGCCATTTACCACACGACAAACTATCTTACTCTCTGATACCTGTTCCACTGTCATCTCGATCAGTCCGTCATCGATAAGGATCGTATTACCCGGCTTTACGTCATTTACAAGGTTCTTATATGTGATCGAAACCATCTTCTCATCACCCTCTACCTCATCGGTTGTAAGTGTGAATGTCTGACCCGGTTTCAGTTCGATCTTTCCGTTTTTGAAATCTTTAACACGAATTTCCGGTCCCTTTGTATCAAGCAGTGTTGCAACAGGAAGATTCAGTTCTGTTCTGAATTTCATAATACGTTCCATATTGCGTTTATGCTGTGCATGATCTCCATGTGAAAAGTTAAATCGAGCAACATTCATTCCCTCGATCATAAGCCGTCTTAAAATATCATCATCATCCGTTGATGGTCCTAATGTACATATAATTTTTGTTTTACGCATACTGCCTCCTAATAGTTATTTTATAATATAATGAGAAACTGTTATCAGTCTCCATAATAATCTTCATCCGGTACATGTTCTTCCTGCGCTCCTGTTTCCGGTTTCTCCGGTATCCGCAGGATCTGATCTGCATATAATTTAATTGCTGCTATCAAATAAACAAATGTTATGATCACACACAGAATATACATAAATACAAACTGACCTTTTAATACATATCCGGCGATCAAAACAGCAGCCGCAAACCATGGGGTTCTGACAAGCGTTGATGCCTTTACAATATCTGAAAAACTGACCTCGTCACTTATACCAAATATTCGTTTTATTGCATTTATGATAAAGCCCCATATCAGAGTTGCAATATAATAAATAAATATTAACAATACTGCCATCACAAGCGTAATACCTATCAGAAACGGTGTATCATAGCGTCTTGTAAACGTAAGCAGAATCTCTTTATCATATATATCCCTCTTCTCGATTGACCGGAGATGACTGTATACGCTGCTCCAGCTGATACGAGTAGGCGCATCATCACTGTATAAAAGAATCTCCTGATTCGATACAACAACCATTGTTCTATAATGTCCCTCTTCCAACAGCTCATCGATCTCATCTGATTCTGTATCATAATCAGTAGAATCAATCCGGATATAAGCACCACCCGGTCGCTTCATCTCATACTTTTTCTTACAGTAAAAACCGTCCTGACTAACACTGAAATAAGCAATCCTGTCATCAATTGCATCTGCCAGTCGATTATATCCGATCTTTTTACTCACAGGAATATAGAAAACAACCATCGGCAGCAAAATACTGACACAAATAACCAGCACATGTATAGCAAACCAAGAGCTTTTCCTTCCTGTCTTTATATATTCCGACGGACGAACCAGGCCTTTGAACATTCCGGCAACCGTCTTAAAAAAACCTACTTTTTCTTCCATGTGTTTTTCCCTTCCGTATCAATTATTTTGTCGTTTTATTCCACAGATATTATAAGTATAACATCATCCGATCATCTTTTCACTAAAAAAATCCGTCTTTTGGGTAAATATTCAGTAAAGGCTCTTGACATATGTTTTACAAACGCAGCTTTTCTTTATATTGTAAATCTTAAATCACGTCCATATATTGACTTTTGTATGTAAAAAAAATATTATGTTTCTGTATGTAAAAATACAAAAACGTCTTTTTTACAATAGCAAAGGATTTATTTTTACATATGCTTATAAAACATTTTCACTCAAAACAAATGGGAGGTTATTTATCTTGAAAAAACTAGTCACAACCATCCTGTGCGGTATGCTTACCGGCCTTGCAGCATTCTCTATGCCAAAAAATGCCGGACATGTATCCGCACAGACAGCTTATACCTATCAATCACAATCCGGCGTTTCCGCTTCCGGCAGCCATACGGACTCATCTTATGAAGACGCAATCAACACTATGGTTGCAAACGGAACCTTTGATCGTTCGTCCCTGACGGATGCACAGGTTGCATATATCAATCAGAAATACGGCGAAGATCCTGAGGCATTCAGCGAACTGCAGAAACAGTCAGATTATAACAGCAGTCCATCTCTCGCAGCCATCAACACCGGCAGTTATTCCCATGACAGCCAGTTCGACGGCTACGATGTGATCGATGGTATCGACATCTCCAGATGGCAAGGAAAAATTGACTGGAAAAAAGTAAAAGCAGATGGTGTCAAATTTGCGATCATCCGTGTAGCGCTTCGCACAACAGAATCCGGTGTACTGGAAGCAGATGCATTATATAAGGAAAACTTACAAGGTGCTATCGACGCGGGTCTGGATGTAGGCGTCTATATCTACTCACAGGCAATCAGCACAGCGGAAGCCAAAGCGGAAGCTGACTTTACAATGAACCTGCTCAAGGGTTATGACATCAACCTTCCTATTGTTATGGATTTTGAATATTATACAGGCAACACCGGCAGACTTGCACGCGCACATCTAAGTGTTGCTCAGGCAACAACGATCTGCAATGCTTTCTGTAAAGAGGTGGAAAGCAAGAATTATACCGCTATGGTATATGCCAACAAATCCTTACTTACAAATGATGTGAATTCAAATGCGATCGCAAAGAACTACCAGATCTGGCTCGCCCAGTATCCGGGATGGGACAGTGCGACCGGAAGCATTCATGCATCATTTGATGGTAAGTACTCCTACTGGCAGTACACATCTTCCGGTTCCGTCGATGGAATCGCAGGCAGAGTCGATATGAACTTCCGTTATGTCAAGAAACCTGCCGCTGTCAAGAACCTGACAAGAAAGACCGCCAGCATGTTAAGTATAACTTTGAAATGGAATAAGGTTCCATATGCTTACGGCTATCAGATCTATCGTTTGAATAAAGAAACCGGAAAGTATGAGAAGATCGGCAAAACAACCGGTGCCTCAAAGACGACCTACATCGACAAGGATCTCGAGATCAATACTTTATACAGTTATCAGGTCCGCGCTTATTATAAGTTGAAGGATGGCAACTATTATGGTGCATATTCCACTCCGGTACATGCAACCACACAGAAAAAGACAGTTACAAATGCAGCTGTATCCAAAAAGGCAGAGACATCCCTCACAATAACATGGGACGCGCAGACAGAAGTCAGCGGCTACCGGATCTCCAGATTGAATGCGTCAACCGGAAAATATGAAACCGCTGCCTATGTAGAGGGCGCTTCTTCAAACACATGGAAAGACACAGATCTTAACTGTGGTACTTCTTATTCATATAAGGTTCGTGCCTACTATGTAGAAGACGGCAAAAAAGCTTATTTTGATTACTCAAATGTCGCAACAGGAAACACAAAACCGGGCAAGGTATCCGATGTAACGGTATCTGCAACAAAGAATTCCGCTACAATCCGCTGGAATCCACAGGTAAATGTATCCGGCTATAAGATCTATGTGAAAAACGATGCAAATAAATGGTCACATCTCAAAACGATCAAGAACAAAAATACAACATCCTTCACACACACAGGTTTAACCGGCAATAAAGAATATACTTATTCCGTCATTGCTTACTATACAAAGAGCGGCAAAAATACAAACACCGATCGTTCCGATTCCGTAACAGTACTGACCAAACCGGCAGCTGTTAAGAATTTCAAAGCCGAAACCATCAAGGCTGACACCGTGAAGCTGACATGGAAGAAGGAAAGCAATATCGACGGCTACCGTCTGTATGTAAAAGAAGATGTAGCCGGTTCTTCATGGACAAAGATCGCAACGATCACATCTGCAAAAACTACAACATTTACACAGAGTGGTCTTACATCCAATAACGGCTATAAGTTCCAGATCAAATCATACAGGAAATATAACGGCAAGACGTACACCGGTGAAAGTGTTACAACATCCGCAAAGGTAATTCCCCAAAAGGTAACAAATGTAAAGGTTAAGAGCTATGGCTCCAAACAACTCCTGTCATGGGAACCTATCAAAGGTGTGAATGGCTACTACATTTATCGTTATGATACTAAAGCAAAGAAATATAAGAAGATCAAAACGATCAACAATGGAACCCAGTTCATCTACTGTATAAATGCAAAGGCATCATCCAAATATAAATATCATGTTACTGCATTTAACAAGATCGGAAAAACTGTATATAAAGGAAAGCGTTCCGCTGCCGCTTCAACTGTAAAAACAACTCAGAAGGTTAAAGTTGCATGCGGTGTATTAAATGTAAGAAAGGGTGCAAATACAAGCAGCAAGATCCTGACAACCGTTACAAACGGCAAAACGCTCACTGTAAAGGGCATCCGCACAAGCCGCGGCACAAACTGGTATAAAGTTTCCTTTAAAAAGGGACGCAAAAGCTACACCGGCTATGTATCCGCAGACTATGTAAACCTTAAATAAGCAATTCAACTAATAAGTAAACATACAGTATAGTATATAAAAAAGATGTCATTACTATTATGAAGCAAGCCTTATCCGAGGCTGGTACTTAAGCAGCGTATTTTGCTGCTTTATGTACCACTGCACGAGGATTAGAACGGAAGTGTCTTGCGTAATAATATGTAATAGCATCTTTTTTATTTTAATTTATAATATATATTTACTTATTAGTTGAATTGCCTAATGAAAAGGTATAGCCGATTCCGCGGACAGTCTGAATGTAGACCGCATCCTCTTCCAGCTTATCGCGCAGACGTTTGATATAAACAGACAAGGTATTATCATCTACGAATGCTTCATCTACATCCCATAGCCGTTCAATCAGCTGTTTTCTGGTAAGTACTTGATCCGCATGTGTCACCAGTTCTTTTAATAAACGGAATTCGCTCGGTGTACAGTCTACATTTCGTTCTTTCTGATAAATCTTATAAAGCCTGTTATCAAGTCTTGTATGTCCGAATATAATGTCCGCTTCCGTTTCTTCCTTCTTTTCTTTTGTATCGGAATTATATTTCTGCCGACGCAAGATAACTGCAATCCTTGTCAGAAGTTCTTTTACGCGATAAGGCTTTGCAATATAATCATCTGCCCCAAGTTCCAACCCCTGTACCAGATTCACCTCATCAGAAACCGCCGTCAGGAATATGACAGGAACATAATTATCATGTTCTCTTATATATCGGCAAAAATCATAGCCATTTCCATCCGGAAGCATCACGTCTAATAATACAAGATCAATGTCCGGCTGTAACAGTGCTTTCGCTTCTGCCAGATTCGAGGCTTTCACGACTTCGTAATTTTCAGTTTTTAATGTATATTCTGTTCCCATTGCAAGTGCAAAATCATCTTCCACCAACAAAATCTTTTCATTTGCCATCTCTCATACCTCAATTATTTATCAAGTGCAAAGAAGCATACCGCACTCACCAGACTGATCATAACGCCCGCTGCCAATAGATAAAATCCTGCTCCGTATCCGGCAGATCCTGTATAACCGCTTTCGTGCATACTCTCTGTAGTGTCGTTCAATATTTCACGAATTGCCCGGATCGTCTGATGGTGTCTTATAATAAATAATCCAACACCCGAAGCTACAACAGGAATAAACATATTCAGATTAAATATATTCCATGTATCATGGTCTCCTGCAAAATAGATCAATATCAATACAATTCCGGCAATTCCCGCAAGTAAAATAAAATATGGCACAACACGCGTAAAAAAGTTGATTTCTCCCATACCGCTATATTGTGTTGCCAGCTTTTTCAGATTCAATAAAGGATACCCCTGCTTCAAAGTTTCTACATCCTGTATCGTAAAACGATATCTGAAATACGGAAAAAAACCGGACAAAAGTATACAGATCATGCCAACCAGATACATCCGGCTGAACTTATTTACCTTCATACACCCTCCATGTCAGATATTATTTGATACGGAATGTTGCCTTCACATATCCATCTGCAAACAATACATAATCCCTGCCATCATATGCCCATTTCAGTTCTTCTTCTGCATATGATGGTTCCACAAACTTCACATCGATTCTCGCCACATCATCTGCCTTTACAGCGGCGGTACGAAGGAGAAGCATCCCCTGTACAACCGGATGGTCGGTCAGATGAATCTTGTTTTGATCACCCGTCTCCTTACTGAAGCTGTAAACCTCTTCTTTTGAAAATGTATGAAAATCCTCTGCATTATCATAAGAAGCCGCTTCCACTCGTTTCAACTCTTTCTCTTTATCAGATGGTTTTACCAGAGTTACCGTAAATTTCTCTACAGGTGACTCTACACCATCCACATAACCAAGGATCGGAAGAATATACATAAATGCATTCTCCTTTACGGCTCCGAATTCGTAGCGGATGCTGCCTGCCTGTCCTGCCTGCTCCTTCTCTGCCATATATGATATCTTCCCGATAAATGCTCCCTGATAAGTGGAGGCATCCATCTCTGTCATCTTCGTGCCAATCGCCATCATTCTGTCATAAATATTCATGTTGTACCTCTTTCTTCTTAAAACAAATTATTTGTCCGTAAATCCTTTATGCCGGATCTTATTTTCATTCTTTTTTATAATATAATTTTCTTCTCGAAAATTCAACAACCGCAGTTAAATCTTACATCCCGACACTGTTTCGTCCCACCGGCCGACTGAATCCTCTGTATATAGACATTAGCAATATTTTCGTTATGAATTGTACTTTGCCAGCGAATGCGGGTGCATGTCCGAGCCAAAGGCGAGTTTGCACTGAAGCATGAGCGGATCAGGCAAGTGCAATGCATAGAAAATATGCGAGTCTAATACAGAGTATTCAGTCGGCCGGTGGGACGAAACAATATCGATTAAAAGTCCATGCGGCTGCCGGGCTTTGGTGCTCCGACCTCATACCCCTGCTCACGTATCATCTGCAGATCTGTCTCAAATGTAATTCCTGTCGTTGTCAGAAAGTCACCGCTGATAACCGCATTTGCACCGACTCGAAGTGCCGCCTTTCCATTATCAGGCAAAAATGCCCTTCCGGCAGCCAAGCGGATAAATGTATCCGGCAGAACAAACCGAAAGATTGCAACCGTACGAAGAAATTCATCTTCTTTCATCGGTTCCTGATGCTCAAAATAAGTTCCCGGAATCGGATTCAACATATTGATCGGAACAGAATCCACATCCAGCTCTCTCAAGGAAAATGCCAGATCAATTCGATCAGAAAGTGTCTCTCCCAGTCCGATCAGCCCGCCACTGCACACCTTCATGCCGGCTGCTTTCGCCGCACGGATGCTTTTTCTCTTATCATCTGAGGTGTGCGTAGTACATAAGGTCTTAAAGAATTCATCCGATGTCTCCATATTATTATGAACCATCGTCATCCCTGCTTCATGCAGCTTCGTGAAATCCTCCTTATCCAACATACCAAGGGATGCGCACACATGGATATCCGCAGTTTTTCTTATATCCGCAACATTTGAAACAGCAAGCTCTACCTCTTTTTTCGACAGTCGCCTGCCAACAGACACCAGTCCATAACGATAAGAGCCTCTGCACTTATCCTGAACCGCTATATCCGTCAATACCTTCTCGCCCAGCACACATTCTGCCGGAACTTTATCCTTTGCTCTTGTTGACTGTGCACAGTACAGACAATCCTCGCTGCATTGTCCTACCTTGACCGCCGCCACAGAACAGACATCACAGACATTTCCACAAAAATGCAGTCGTATCCGGTCTGCTGCTTCAGATAGCTCTGTCAGGTCAGCTTCCATAAGCAATCCGGCTTCCTCTCTGCTGATGCGATAACCATTCACTATTCTTTCCTCTAACTCTTTCAGTTCTTCCTTTTTCATCATTTGCTTATTGTCCTTTATTAAGAAATATTGCCCTTTTCTTTAAAACACATAATAGCTTAATAACTTCATCCAATCTTTATTAATATACCATCTAAACAACATCTTGTGAACTCCCCAATGTTCCGCATCGCCCCCTCTCGACTTGTGTTTTGCTCCACCTCGCGCCTGCCCCCCCTCACGGCTGTCCACCACCCCCCACTTCATGTCTGCTCCCTTCCGGTCGGATTCTTTGCATATAAACATAAAGCAATATTTTCGTTATGAACTTGTACCTTGCCAGCGAATGCGGGTGCATGTTTGAGCCGAAGGCGAGTTTGCACAGGAGCATGAGCAAATAAGGCAGGTACAATTCATAGATAATATGCGAGTTTATATGCAAAGAATCCAGCCGGAAGGGAGCAGACATGAAGTGGGGGGGTAGTGGACAGCCGAGAGGGACAGGACAAAACCTTAAATCTCATTTTTTCGGCATTATTCTCTTTTATGTTTTTCTAAAATATAGTAGAATTAATTCGTATGGGGTCATTTAAGGTCGACCCGCTGGAGGTTATGTATTTATGATTAATATTTTAGTAGTTGAAGACGAAAAGCCAATCGCCAATCTGATCAAAATGAGTCTTACAAAGGCGGGATATTCCTGTACCTGTATCTATGACGGTCTGGCTGCAGCCGATATATTAGAGGAAAATCCGTTTGACCTGGTTCTGCTCGACATCATGCTTCCGGGTGCATCCGGTTATGATGTCCTTGAATATATCAAGCCGTTAAAAATCCCTGTAATCTTTATCACAGCAAAGAATTCCTTAAACGACCGTGTTATGGGTCTGAAGATGGGAGCCGAAGATTATATCGTGAAACCATTTGAGATTGTCGAGCTTCTTGCAAGGATCGAGGTTGTACTCCGGAGATATAATAAGCTGAATACAACGATTGCCATACGTGATCTGATGATCGATACTGTCGCAATGAGCGTTACCAAAAACGGCAGGGAGATTCCTCTGACAAACAAGGAATATGAACTGCTGCTGTTATTTGCACAGAATCCGGGCGTTGCCCTCTATCGTGAAACGATCTATGAACGTATCTGGGGCGGCGACTATCCATGCGACAGCCGCACAGTTGCGCTCCATGTTCAGCGTATGCGTAAAAAGCTCGGACTGGAGGACTGCTTAAAAACCATTAACAAGATCGGATATCGTCTGGAGATCTAAAAAGGAGTTTCTATGAAATTTAAGCATAAACTGGTATTATGTATGGTTGTACTTCTGGGACTGTCCTTCGGTCTGGGAGGAACCATACTGATCCACCGATCATTCAAAACCTCGTTATCTTCCACCATCGACAGCGACCTGCTAAATTATGAGAGTATTCAGAGTACTCTGCTGATTGCTGTTGATACAAATTCTGTATCATCTTATATCGACATGTCTAATATCATCAACCAGCTTTCCGCCCAGGGCAACTCCAACCGCAAGAATATCATTCTTCGAAATTCGGATATGGAAGTCGTAAGCATCATGAATTCATCCTTTACATATAAAGAAATGAAACCATCGGATGAAAATACCTGTAATTCAATCATTTGGAGAGAAAATAATAACTACTATCTGCAATTATGCAGTTCCATGGATATCAATACAGAAAATCTGGACATCTCACAGATGGACATTGTCTATGACATCACTTCCGTGTATGCTGCTCGTGCGCAGGAACAGAATACATTCCGTCTGCTGTTGATCGTGATCTTCGTTGTCGGAAGTATCACATCCATGATCGCAGCCAGCCTGCTTACAAAGCCGTTGGAAAAATTATCATCACTTGCGCAGCATATCTCCCACGGTGATTACTCTGCCCGTCTGCACATCCACTCCAGCGATGAGATCGAGGCACTCGCAAATGATTTCAACAACATGGCAGATACTATCGAAGATAACATCTCAGAGCTTCATTTCTCTATGGAAAAACAGGAACAGTTTATGGGAAGCTTCGCACATGAATTAAAGACCCCTATGACTTCGATCATCGGTTATGCCGATCTTCTGCGAAGCCAGAATATGAGTGAAGACGAAACAAATGAAGCAGCCAACTATATTTTCTCAGAAGGAAAACGTCTGGAGAGCTTATCCTTGAAATTACTAGATCTGCTGGTCGTTAAGAATCAGGAAACTATATTGACACCGACTGATCCGGCTCTTGCGGTCCGAAATGTAATCAATGTTATGAAGCCGGAGCTGGCAAAGGAACATATCACATTAAAGTCAAGCTGCCGAAAGGGCTGCTGTATGATGGACATTGACCTCTTTCAGTCTCTGATCATCAATATCATTGATAACGCCAGAAAAGCGATCGACGACAATGGTCTTATCCATGTAGCCGGAACTGTAAGGGATGATAATTATGTAATCATTATCAAAGATAACGGACGGGGAATGCCACCGGAAGAAATCACACGAATCAGTGAAGCTTTCTACCGAATCGACAAATCCAGATCCCGTGCGCAGGGCGGCGCCGGACTCGGACTTGCTATTTGCAGCAAGATCGCAGAGATCCATCAGGCTAAGATCAAATACAAGAGCGCCGTCGGACGTGGTACGGTTGTCACTATTACATTACCAAATATAAAGGAGGCGGCACATCATGAGTAACAAAGAAAATAAAGAATCTGTCATTGCTTCCTATGAACTGACCGCTGCCCATAAGGAAGACGATGATATCTCTGAATCAGAAGTAAATGATATGATAAATGAGAGTGAAGAAGGTACTGTTCCCTCTGTCGAGCATACCGGAAAAGCACGCGGTATTCTTCATTTCCTCTACAAGAATCTTCTCTGGTTTATAATATGCATTGCAATTTTTATGATCTGCATCGTTGCCTCGAATCTGTATTTTCGTATTCAGGACTGGAAAACATTGAATTCCGTATCCAGCCATGAGATCAGTCCGAACAATCTCGATGTAACAAATAAACTGACACTGCTGGAGAAGATCAACATCATAAACGGAGAATGTTATTACACCGATCTGAACTTTGATTATACGGACAAGCATTCCTACAGTGAGATTCATGATATAACCGTAAATGAACTGACATCGTATTTCTCAGATTATTTTTCCTGTGATTTTACTGTAAATGGTATCTACGAGATGTATATATCCAAATATCTCGCAACCTCAGACGAAGATTCTTACCGCAGTTTTACGATATGGGTGGTTAATATCTACTATTTTGGATTTGAAATGAATTGCCTCCTGGATTATGACACAAACAAACTGATTACATTTACAATGAATCTGGATCCTAATTCCAACACTTTCTATAATGAAGAAAGTCTGGTAAAACTGAAATATTACAATGATTATATACTTCCACTGTATAACTTTTTAGGAAGCCATGTCGGTAATTCAACTACGTTCAGTGACACTTGTTTCGACCCCCTATACGATATATTAATCTCTTATTATGAGCTCAGCTTTGAGAAAGGGTCCGGAAGCGGTGCAGGTATGACTCCAACAGAGATACCGGATTCTGATCTGCAGCTATTTGAAAAGCTAACAGGAACACCTCTGACTGCTCATACCTATTATACTTACACTACTGAGATCACTATGGAATTAGACGTCGATACAACAGAAGAATACAACTTTTATATGAAAAACGGATTGTTCTTCTACCAGATGAACCGATATTTTTATAATTAACAGATGCTTAATACTTCTTTATAAGAAATATGCAGAATTGATGCATTTTTTTTGCAGATTATGATGCATAGAGGTTTTATAGTAACATCATCAAGACAAGGGATGGTGCTTATGGAGTATTCAAGCAAAGAACAGAACAGGAATGAGCGCAGCACTTACGCTGAGACAGAGAGGTCTTTCGCCCGCTGCAATTATCTCAAAGTTAAGTTTGGTATCTTTGCAACATGTTGTTTTATTTTGTTTGTTGCCATTTTGCTCAAAGGTACCATCCTATAATCTCTTGAGCCCCCTCATATTTCAGACTAGCTCCAGATGCGTTTCCCGGCATCTGGAGTTTTTCATTTATCATCTTCATTTACGGTCTCATCTTTCCTGTTATTTTTTTGACGCTCAATCTTATACTGCGTCTGTCTGCGCTTCGCTGCGATCCTTTTCTGTTTCTTTTCGGCTTCCCGCTCAGCCGAACGGTCGGGAAGAATCCCACCGGCTTCCAAGGCTCTCGGCCATGGTCCAAGAAATGATTTGATCGCCGCAACTTCTTCTACCGTAAAATCTGATTTCTTCGGATACCTGTTCAACCTCTTATAAGCTTCCTGAAGCATTTCTATACAGTCTTCTCTCATCGTAAATCTGTCAGCCATAAAATGAATATGTCCCCTTTCTGCGTAATTGCTCTTTCTATAATAAATACCGGCTGTCACATCGTCAGATTTGTATATCCAACTTATGACAGCCGGTATCAAGATCCTGTTATGATCTTATATTATGATCCAATCATTTGCAATTCCGTATTACTTTGTCTTTACGGTCTTTACCTTACTGTAAACGCTGTAATACTTCTTGCCACCGATCTTCTTATATGATCTTACCTTTACATAATATTTCTTACCCTTTTTCAGGTTCTTTATAACAGCACTTGTCTTCTTGCTGCTTACTGATGCGCTCTTAGCGTTCTTGAATGACTTATTTGTTGCATATGTGATCTGGTAACCACTTGCGCCGGAAGCTTTCTTATAAGAAACCTTGATTGCCTTGGTCTTATATGCTGCAGCCTTCTGTACAGTCGGTGTTGCAGGTACAACGATCAGGGTGATCGTGCCTGTTCCCTTCTTGTAATTAGCTGTTGCTGCGGCTGTTACTTTGATCTGTACCTTGCCCGGCTTCTTAGCTGTAACAAATCCGGACTTCTTGTTTACGGTTGCAACCTTCTTATCAGAAGATGTGTAAGTAACTGTACCCTTAACAGATGGTCTTAATGCAATATATTTATTATATACATAGATTGTCTGTGATGAGATCGTCTGTGGTGCCTTCTTGATCACAAATGTACTCTCTGCTGTACCTGTATAACTACCCTTACCTGTAACAACTACTTTTGCAGTTCCTGCATTCTTGTTATCAGAATATTCTACAGTATAATCATCTGCTGATAATTCTTTGCCACCAACAGTAACTGTAACAGCCGGCTCCTGTTCTTTGCCGGTATATGTAACATCCGAAACTGTGACTACTGTATTTTCAGCAGTAATCTGAACGCCCTCATTCTTCTTAACAGTCAGACTTATAACCAGTTCTGCTGCCTCATAATTATCTGTCTCAGCCGCCTTGATCGTAATATCAGCAGTACCAACTGCCTTTACTGTTACCAGACCAGTCTCGTCTACAGAAGCTATGTCATCCGCTGAAATAGTGTATGTAAGTGCACCCTTAGCCTCAACTGCAAGAGCAAATGGTTCTGCACCCTCTACTACTTCCAGCGTTGTAGATGCAACTACGATTTCCTGCTTTGCCTTTTTAATCTCAAAGGTTGTCTGAACCTGTCCACTATATTCATTCTTACCTTTGATCGTACAGGTAGCAGTTCCTGCATTTACATTATCGGTAAATATCACATCATAGTTCTCTGCTGTCAACAGCTTATCATCCAGATATACCTTTACTTCCGGTTTTACTTCTTCTCCTGTATAAACAGCTTCTGCAACTTCAATCTTTGTATTGTCTGTTGTCAATACCTTTTCTATTGCAAGCTTATAATAAGCGGTTCTTCCTGCTCTGGATGTGATATGGAATACAACTCCATCTGTCAGATCCACGCTGTCTGAAAGACCATCTACTGTTACATAATGAGAATCTGCTTCTGTCTTATAATTAACTGCTAACTTCGTAATATCTGAACCAGTTATACGATCTGACTTAATCTTTACAACAAATGGATCTGCTTCTGTACCGGCTCCGGCAAGTGTCTCACCATTTACTTTATAAGTATAACTTGGCTGCCAGTTGTCATCATATGCTGTCTCTGTCTCAAATGCAAATGTATTATTCTCAACTGTAAGTTCTTTTAATACCGGGAGTCCTGCATATGCAGATGCTACATCCGCACCTGTAAGCTCATAATGGAATTCCAGTGTATCTCCATCATTTAATGTAACTGTTCCCAATCCACTATTTGTAAAATCATCATGGTTATATGAGAACATCCAGCCTGACATTGTATATTCAGCCTGAACAGTCAGTCCATTAATAGATTCCATATATGGTCCATATCCTGTATCTGTCAGAACATATGGAATATTGTTCTCCTTTAATGCCTTTTCGACAGCATCCACTGCAGTCGCTGCATCAACTTTTACTTCATCAAGGACAACACCATCAGAAGATGCTCCCTCAATTCCTGCATTTACTGCGGTATAATCATATATACCGACCTTTACAGTTCTTACTTTATCGATAGCTTCATTCAAATCATTATATAATTTTATAAATGCCTGTTCATCCTGTGTTGTCAGAACCTTTGAAAGAATATCGATAACAGGAGCAACACGATCAAGTAATTCTTTATCTGAAGCTCTGGAAACAGTCTCTGTTGTCAGTGCTTTTACCGCTGCTATATCAGAAGCAGCTACAAAAGCAGCCTGATCCTCAGTATATGTATTTCCTACCTCATTCGTACATGAATATACAGATCCGGATATTATCATATCCTCTGCCTCTCCTGCAAATGCTGTAACATCTGTTGTAGCACCGCTTCCTGTAACCGTTCCGGCACTGTAGCATCCTGTCATCTCTGTGCTGGCATTATTTGATTCTCTACCATTGAAGATACCTGCGATTCCTCCAACATACTCCTTACCGGAAATCTCACCTGCATTATAGCAGTTAATAATCTTGTCTCCAGGAGCAAATGCATTGTATTCATCATGAGTACCAAGAATGCCACCCACTCTGCTCTTTGCTGTAATAGTACCATAGTTTGTACAATTCTTTATCGTAATATTGCAGCTGGACATGGATCCTAAAATACCACCTACAGTTCCACCATTCTCAGCTTTGATCGTACCATAGTTTACACAATTCTCTATTACTGAATTCGTTAAGCTGCTTGTATTACAATATCCTACAATTCCACCAATATTAGCATAAGAATTTGTTCCTGTGTATGTAATATTTACTTTAGAAACACAGTTTGAGATCAATGCCGGATTATCTTTTGTTCCCTGATTGAGATAACCAACAATCGCACCGGCAGCTGTCTTGGTAGCTATATAAATATTACCTTCTACTGTCAGGTTTCGTACCTGTCCCTTTTCCAATCCAAAGATTCCTGAATAAGATGTATCGTTCTGATACAGATTCTTAATCGTGTGCCCCTGTCCATCAAAAGAACCCGCATAAATAGTATTAAAATCACCAATCGGAGTCCATTGATAACCTGCAAGATCAATGTCTGCCGTTAACACTACATCAATTGAAGCCTTCTTATTCACATTTACTTCATTTGCAAACCAGTAGAACTCAGCTCCGCTTCCGATCTGATATACACCATCAACCTGCTTTGGTTCTGTCTTTGTCGTTCCATCCCATGCAAGTTCAGAAGATGGAGTCAGGTATAACTTCTGCACAAGACCGCCTGTTGTATCCTCCGGAATCTCAAAAGATCCTTCTTTATACATATAACCTGCAGCCTTAATAGCATATGAATATGTTCTGCCCACAAGTCCCTTGAATGCGCCGTCTGTTACAGTTGTAACATTTCCTTTTTCATCCTTTACGCTGATTGTGTAATCTTTAATCTCATTCTGTGTCTTTCTGTCATTAACACTTAATGAAACATTTACAAATCCTGCATCTGCAAGCTTAAATTCCATCTTTGGAAGTCTGCCCATATATGCGGTACCTGTACCGGCTGCCATCTGCATAGGTTTTCCAACAGAATGTTTGATCTGTCTGTGTGAACCATAGACTGAACCGAATCCTGATTCAAGAAGACATCCGTCTAAAGTAAATGTATCCTCTGTATAATAAGTTGGAACAGTAACTGTTACTGTCTGTGCAGCCGGAGTAGCCGCATATGGATACTGAGTTGTCTTGCTCTTATATACATTACCCTCATCATCTGTCAGATAGATAGTACCATACATATTATATACACCTGCCAGTTTGTTAGCAGGAATATATGTACCATTATAAGAACGCTTTCCGTCTTCTGTTCTCTCACCATAGGAAATCACAATAGAATCACCTGCTGTAAGCTTATCCGCAGTTATATCATTTCCATCGGCATCTTTATAGGTATATGAAACCTCTACCTCTTTTGCACGAATTACCTGATAGGTACTAACTCCGTTCTTTGTAACTTTAACAACATTAGGACCTTCTGTCAGTCCTGCAATCGTATAGCTTCCATCCTCATTCTCTGTAATATCTTTTGCCGAGAAACCACCATATGTCAGTTTTCCACCAACGATCTCCGGACGAAGAACGGATACAGATACTCCGCTTTCCGGTGCAAATGTATACTCTGCACCTTCTGTTCCCTTCAGATAATAAAGAACATCAAGCTGTGAATCGATTCCGTCTGCTGCAGTTTTTGCCTTTTCTGAATTCTTTCCTTCGTTGATTGTCATATTGGTCTGAATGCCGGTTCCATCCTGATCAACAGTTACTACAACAACACCTGTATTTTCCGGCCAGATCGCACTGAAGTTTGTTCCGCCCATATTTTTGCTTGCCATATTGATCTCTGCATCATATGTTACCAGAAGAAGTGCTGTTCCTTCGGATTTCGCCTGAATCTCTGCGACCTCGGAATGGGCTCCCGGTGTAACTGAAATTACATCGTTGGAAGGGTTTCCATTTTCATCAATAACTGTATAATGGAAATCCGGTTCTGCTATTTTAGAATTCATAAAGCTTTCAATCGCCTGCCAGTTACGGAAACATTCCAGACTATACTTCTCACCCTTCTTCATAGAAAGATATCCACGCTCATCTGATGTAAGATAAATATCTGCAACATCATACAGGTTCTTGGATAGATCATGATATACAGTATCCGGATTGTAGGAATCATCCCCAATATACATATCTGCTTTTGTAACTGTATAATCTGCATCCTGACTTGTTGAAACCCAGTTCCAGTAAGTTACACCGCCTGCACCGGATACACGATAATAATAAGTAGTACCACTTCCGAGATTATACTCATATGTATCATAACCTTCTTCGTCAGATTCTATCTTTGTACCTGTTTCATCTCTGTAAATATAATAGGTTGACAGGATTCCGACACGAAGCTCAGCTCCTTCCGGTACAGTAAATGTTACCTTTCTTGCTGCCGGTGCGGATATAGAATATCCATAGGAACGGCTTGAAGTGATTGTATTGGATACCACTTTCGAAGCATAAGCTGACACATGCTCTCCTAAAGGTGTAACCGTCACCTCAACCATATCAGCAGCATAACAAAGTGCTGCATATCTCGCATAATCAGTTGCAGTTGCTGCCTGCATCAGTCCAAGAGACACATGACGATCTACACTATCCGGTGACATAACCTTAGATGTGATTGTATAATCTTTGCCTTCTGTCCAGTATACCTTTGAACCGTCAACTGTGTCTGCATTTGTACAGGCAATTCCTGTTACGCTATATAATGTATATGACTGCTTAGCATCATTGGTAACAACCAGATCGATTGAACCCATATCTACCTTTTTATCATTCACTAATTTATAACCTGATAAACGATATGTTCCTTTTTCAAGTCCAACTGTATATACATGATTACTGTCCGGATGTCCAGCCGCCACTGTCTTTCCATCTGCATCTGTAAGAGTCATATATGGTGCATCGTTATTCATTTTGATTGATACAAGATTTCCGTTAAGTTTTTTGATTTTCAATTCCGCATCTGCAACATCATCTGCTGATGCATTCAGGTCTGTCATAACTGCCAGAAGCTCTGCATTTAATGATGCATCTTTGGCAATTTCTTCTTCATTCTCTGCATATAATGTATACAGATCAGTCTTATCCTGTGTTACATAATATGCCTCATTTCCTTCAAATCCACATCCAATATCTGCTCCATAACCGGCAAGTGTAAACTGCCAACGAAGAACATTGGTATTTGCTCCGGTTCCCTGGTCTACAAGATATGCTCCTGCACTTGTGTTGCAAGATACATTATCATCTGTGATCATCCAGCCTGACCATGATGTGTAATCAAATTCTCCGAGTCCGGAACCGGTTTTGTCATCCAGCTCCAGATCATTTCCATTGTTACGTGTCTTATATGCATCCAAGAGTGCTGTTGGAACTTTTACAGTTCCTTTATCAATGCCTTTGATATTTGCCAGATAAAAGTTGCTGTCATTGTAGGCACTTGATCCTGCAGGCTCTGTCTGAAGTCCTGCTTTCTTGAAAAATGCATAAGTTGCCTGTGAAACGGTCAATTTAGACAGATCAATGTCTATCCCTTCCTGTTTCCAGACATTTCCAATCTCTTCATAAGACATACGAGTCGGTGTGATATAAAATCCCTGTCCGATCGTAAAGCCCTCAAGAGACAGCACAACATATTTTGTGCTGTAATCGGTCGTACTTTCATCTTCTTCCGCTGCCGCAACATTCTGAATACCATAACCTGCATTTACTGCAAATGGCACGAATAAAACTGCGCACGCAAATAAAAACGAAAGCACCAGTGTCCTGATTCGTTTCATTTCGTAGATTCCTTTCTTTATAAATATGTAATTGTTGGTTCCAAGCAGGGGATTATTATTCTTCATCATCTGCTTTTCCCTCGCCCAAAAGCTGTATAGGCAATAATGTCTTACTGCCCATCTCCGCCGATCTGGTTCCTGTCTTATACAGGTGGCGGAAAAATCTCATGAAATCTGCGGGTATTCTGACTGAAAGGCTGATGCCTTAACACAGTAATGGCGGTTGCACCGGATTCTCACCGAATTTCCCCCTGATCAGATACGAAAAAGACTGCATCTGAGCAGATTCTATCATTATGAAATTTACATGCTTTATCTTAATTCCTGCCCTGCCAAATGTCAACAAATATCCTGTTATTTGCGTTATATTGTCATGTACTCCCTATTCTCTGCATAGATATGAATAACAGCGTATACCGGGTGATTTCCATGAAGCCAGCAAATGCCTCTATCCTAAGAAAAATCAATCGCAAACTTGTATTCGGTCTGATCTTCTTCTGTTCCTTATCGGTTCTCCTGCTTTTTTATTATAAGCCGGGTACTTCTCCTGATACAGATAATCAGTCAGCGCCGGTTCCCGAAATAGTTCCTGATACTTCAGAGACAAATGATACGTCATCCAAATATGTCATTACTCTTGACCCTGGACACGGCGGCTATGATCCGGGAAAGATCGGGGTAGATGACTCTCCGGAAAAAAATATCAATCTACGTATCACCCTTGCCTTAAAACAGAAGCTGTCCGACATGGGCTTTATCGTCTATATGACCAGAGAGGATGACAGTTCCCTGAATACCGAAGCAACAGGAACGATGAAAAACTCAGACTTGAACCATCGTATTCAGATTGTTGCAGATCATCAGTCTGATCTGTTCATCAGTATCCACCAAAACAGTTTCACCGATCCTTCAGTACATGGCGCTCAGGTTTTCTATTTTACAGGCTCAAAACAGGGGAAGCTGCTCGCCGAAAGTATTCACAGCTCGATTCAATCCAATATCGATCCCGATAATGAAAGGCCTGTAAAAGGAAATGCCGAATACATGATCCTGAAAAAAAGCCCCTGTCCTGCCGTCATTGTTGAGTGCGGTTTCTTAAGTAATCCGGATGAATGTAAGGCACTTACTTCTGCCGATTATCAGGATGCCATGGCAGCGGCGATAGCGGAAGGCATCTGGTATTTTATAACAGAATACGGTGATACACTGACAGAATAGAAAAAGGCAGGGACACCTTATATGCGCCCTGCCTTCAATTATTTTGTGCATGGTCATATCAGCAAATTTTTCTTTTTGTAATCTTCTACAAATTATCTGCTGATATCTATTTTGATTTATTTGGTTAAAGTTTCTTTCTTATATGGAAAATTGACTCTGTCTGCCCACCGATTCCCATGTGCATTCTTACATAATCAAACTGTGATGTGTGAATATTAATCATATCATGGACAACCCTTTAGGCATAAACAGCATTTGTCATATACAGATCATTAAACGGATATTCACAGGCATAAAAAATCCACCTGTGCCGAACCACATGAAAGGTTCATAAGACGTCTGTATTTATATTACCCTATCTGAAGCCGTTTGCCAACCCATTTTTTTAAAATTATGGTCAAACCGCAGTCAAATATATGAATTATGAACCCAATCTCCTTTTGTTACATAATTTATACTGTGGATATATCTTTATTCATTACACACAGATTTTTTATAAATTATTTCATATTTTTTCACATTATACCCTATTTACTTGTTCGTTAAATATGGTAAACTATAGGTGCGTTTTAATACACAATTGCATGACTTGTTTTCTACCCATCCGGGTAACTATCAGAAATGGGGTGATCCTATTGAAAATTGAACGCTTAAGTGAAAATCAGATCAGATGCACATTGAATAAAGCAGATTTAGCAGACAAACAATTAAAAATATCCGAACTCGCATATGGTTCTCCAAAGGCAAAGGAGCTGTTTCGCGAAATGATGCAGCAAGCATCCAACGAACTCGGATTTGAAGTTGATGATATACCTCTGATGATCGAGGCCATCCCAATCTCATCAGAATGCCTTATATTGATCGTAACCAAGGTTGAGGATCCGGAGGAATTAGATACCAGATTCTCAAGGTTCACAAAAGATACGGATGCTGATGATACCGACTATGACGATGAAGAAGATGATTACGATGACGAAGATCTTACTTTTTCCTCCGATGACGACGATAACGTCATATCCGGTCAGATCAATATCGGAATCAACGGAGATTCTTCTCAGGTACCGGAAGCAATCTTTAATGCTCTGGAAGGCTTCGTAAACAGCTTATCAAGTATCGCAGGTGATAATGCAGAGATCACAACGAATTTTGATACCCCTGCATCCACTCCTGAATCAAAGGAAGAAGAAACACAGAAAGCCTTGACAAGACTTATCGTGTTTGATTCATTGAATACTGTGATCCAAGCCTCCAAGCAGATTGCCGGCTTTTATTTCAGTACCAACACATTATATAAGAATCCGGTAGATAAGCGCTTCTATCTTCTGTTCACAAACGACCAGAATACCATACCGGAATTCAATCGTGTCTGCTATATACTCGGTGAATACGGTTCATCTCAAAAGATGACGTCAGCGACACCTTATCATTTCAAAGAACATTATAAGATGGTTATTGAAGATGAGGCAGTACAGACACTGTCTGCTCTATAAATATTTATTCATGGGAAGCTTGATTCCTGTATATTTTTACAATTGAAAAGATTCAGATACAGCATTTTCTGTTACATCCGAATTTCTGTACAAAAAAAAGAACCATTCCTGTCAATACTCTTTCGGGAATGGTTTCTTTTTTACAGATCTGCTGCTCGGGCTGTTACAAATCACTATGCCTGCTGCTCCTCTTTCTTTGCAAGATAATCATTAATCTCAACTTCCAGCTCTGCAGCATCTAAACCGTGAACGGCTGCTGCTTCCTCTAATGTCTCTCCTGCTGCTGCAAGGCATCCGATACAATGCATACCTGCCGCCATAAGAATTGCAGCATTTCCTGCATCTACTGCTAAAATATCATTTATAAGCATATCTTTACTGATCTTTGCCATGTGGATATTTCCTCCTGTTTCCTGTATTCTTCATTGATTTTATGACATTTTTCGATTCCAAAAATATCTTCATTATTATAGTATACACAATTTTAATTGTCTATCCTTTTATATGAAAAAAAGCTAGGCAAACTCAAGTTAGCACAGACTAATTTTTTACAAATCACTTCATTTCACTTGATATAAAAAACTTTTTGATTTAGAATAGGTAACGAGATGTGATTATTATTACTAAAAGGAGGACAATCATATGGCATTCGTAATTGGTGATTCATGTATCGGTTGTGGTTCATGTGCAGGTTCATGCCCAGTTGGAGCTATTAGCGATAACGGTGGTGTTTTCGTTATTGATGGTTCACAGTGCATTTCATGTGGCGCATGTGCAGGTTCATGTCCTGTTGGAACAATTTCAGAGGAGTAATCCACACAGAACGTTGTTATCATAATATAGAAAAGCTGCCGGAATCGGCAGCTTTTCTTTTTATTTTATATACGGCAGAACTCAAACCTTTTGTGTAATGTCTTTGACCCCTTCTGTATATCTTTTCAATTCTACTCCTGAACATAGGAATAAAGTTCATTATTTCCCTTACTCATAGAGGCTTCATATTCTTTTCTTGACACCCGCACTTCTTCATCCAGTACAGGATCATAGTATCTGACCGCCTCACTGTTATAGCTGACGATCAATACATACCTTCCGTCATTTATCCTGCTGATAACCGGAATACCCCTGCCGATATATCCAAATACAAGATCTAATGAAATACCGGAGATATCTGCACCCGGATATTTACCGAGTACAGTGAGTGTCTCTACCGGATCTGTATACGATGCCTTCATCTCATCGTATGTCAGATCTGTAACGCCCTCATAGATCAGTGTCATATAAACGCAATCCCAAATGGAAGCTTCCACACTCTTTGAGCTCTGATGATAGATTGACGATGCAATCGTATTATACTCCTGTGTCTCTGACTGTCTGTATACGACTTCGCCATCTTTGGATACTACGATACCCGATATCTTTGTTGCCCGATTGATTGCATCTCCTGCCTTATCATAAATACCTGTCAGCCCCAGGTTATCATATACCATATATCCTGCATACTCATCTTCAACTGTAATAAGCATATCTGAGGAACGATTCGTTACAGTATTCTTCGTTATATTCAGATATGGTACATATGTCAGATAAATATTCGATGGAACCGTAAAATAAAGCTTTGATATACCACCGGATGAACTTCTTGTCACAGTCTGTATTCTTGCTACAGCATCATCTTCTTTGAAAGTGATGAAATCATCGTCTGTCTGCTTAAAATTTTCTCCTGACTTCACTCCTCTGGTCATATAGATCAGATTATCTTCAATCCGAACATCTACAATATAAGTATCGCCCTTTTCGTACTCTTTGATCTGTTCTCCATTTTCATCCACAATAAACAATTTATAAGACGGTATCTTGCTGTATACAGATTCTGCCAGTCCCGCCTTTGCAAATGATTCCTGATCCAACTGCATAGAATTATCTGCCACATCACAGATTCCATAAATCATATCTGAATTCTTAAAGCCATAACATATCAGACTCTTACCTGCACCGGAATCAAAAGTATATGTCTGTCCGGTTTTCAGATTCACCATTGTAAGAACGGAATTATCCGTACTGTTATCAGAACTGTCATATGCGATCACTTCCATATTATCTGATACATATACATGATCGAGTGATACCTGATCTATAAAATAAGATAACTGTTTCTGATCCACATTAATGCAATTCACTTTATTTCCAAGCATAAAATAAAAATTAGTACCATCATAATAGGTAAGTCTGGATACTTCATCCTTCATTGCTGCATATGGCTCATTGCATTCAGCAAATACCAGTTCAGTCACTTCCATAGTTGCAGCATCATAAGAACACAGACTGATTCCAAGCTTGCCTTCATGTGCGCCACGGTTCATATAACCATATACCGCAAACTTGATATTTCCATCATCATCCATCGATATAATGTTAATATCATAATGATCATATGTGTTTCGAACATTCTCCACATCATCCATCCAGAAACCAAATACCATAGATATCTGATTTTCAGAATAATTATACAACCACAATTGTCCATTTCTTACAAATGCGATTTTCTTATTATCTGAACTGTATTTGTAGTCTAATTTCTTATCCAGAACAATACCGATCTCATAGACATTATTCTTATTATCGACACCGGTTCTGTTGAAATATTCATCCACATACCGATCAAAGTTCATAACCGAGATCGTACCCTCATCAGCAGATGCTTCGCCATCTCCGGAGCCTGTATCTCCGGTTGAGTCCTCTGCTCCGGCACCAGTCATATCACCGGTTTCCGCACCGACTGTCGTGTCATCCGGCTGCAGTTCTTTGTAACTCACACGATAGTATTCCCTGATAGAGTAATAATCTGTTTCTCCGTTTGAATCCTCTGTCATCGTTACATAGTCTAATTCGATCACGGCATAATTTACATCAATCTCTTTAATCTGTGGAATGATCGATGTAATACGAATCGGGTTCATTCCGCTCCAGATCAGATCCTTGTAACTGCTGTTCAGATTCATATGTCCCATGGATACGCTATCATCATCTTGCCCTTTATATGCCTGCATATACGGATAGATCAGGGATGCTTCTTCATAAGTATCAAACTCAAATGTTGCAGCATTGAATTTCTGTACAAAATCAAGCAGCTCATCTGCGTGATAATTGTCATTGATCACAATTCTTGTATAATATCGAACCGTTTCTTCATCCTTTCCGTCAAGCTTGAATACAAGCATATATTCTGTATCCGGCTTTATATCCATACGAATCTCGATATCAAACATCTGATAGCCGTTTTCTTCCCCATCCGATTCAAGATCACCATTCTCGATCAATGAGTCACCCGATATCGATCGAAGCTCATAGCTGTAATCTTTTGCATAACCATTCTTATCATCTACTGCAAGCCGCACCTTCTTATCATCTGTAACCGGGGTAATGCAGTCTCTGAACAGAGTGGTATCAACTACCGTTGTATAACCATGAAGGCAGTTAATATATCTGCCCTCATAGTCTACATATACTAAAGGCAATGTGGCATTCTCCATTTCCATTGCCAGATTCTTATATTGTCTATTCTGAAATTTATCAACTAAAAAAATAGTAATCACAAAGAAAACTGCCATTACTATTATTCTCATAATAAGTGTTCCTATTTTCTTCACAGGTAAAATCGTCTCCTACATCTTCTGTAGCGCTCACGTCTACAGTAAAATTCATTACAGATCAATGTTTCTATCAAATTACGCATCATACAGTTACCACAACCATTTCCCCTCGGTACATACGGAGGTTCTGATGGTGCCGCTTCCATATCCAAGTGGATATCAATATCCCGATCGGGAAGTTCCGCATAGACATCTCTTGCTATTTTACGGATAACCTCTGCATCCGGATATTCCGCAAACATCGGACTTCCGGCATATTCCAATTTATCACATTCTTCTTCTACCATTGCACTGATGCGCCGTACCCGTTCAGGGTACATCTCTTTCAGATATGCCCAGTCCTTTTCCGCACGGCTGAGATCTTCATTTGGATCATCCGGCAGGAGCAGACCTGACATACCTCTTGTCAGACTATATACATTTCCATTCTTTATCAATCCTCTTATATTCGTATCCTTACCGTCATATGGAATGTATTTGAATTCGTTCTGCATACAAATCTCCCTGTCTACAATCTTAATTACTATTAGTATATATGCAGACAGAGAGACTTATGTTACTGAAAAACTGTTTTTCTCTGAATTTAATCGCCAAATGAGATTCCAAGCGTTTTTGCCGCCAGTACAATATCGTCATCCGGAGATACATATTTGAGCTTTCCTGCTGATTCTGATAATGGAATAGCAGTTACCATATTATCCTTGAATACAACGAGCTTTCCGAAATCCTTTGCCTTGATCAGCTCCGCAGCCTTTGCACCGAATCTGGATGAGATCACTCTGTCATATGGGCATGGGCTTCCACCTCTCTGTGTATGACCGGGAATCGCGATACGGATATCCTGTGTTGTGAACTCCTTGAGCTTGTCTGCCATCTCATATGCAACAGATGGATACGGAGAATTTGCGATTACTTCCTTTCTCTTTTTCTTTGGAAGCTCAGCAACCTCTTTGGAGATTGCTCCTTCTGCTACTGCAACGATAGTAAAGCCTTTATTGTTCTTCGTTCTCTTATCGATTGCTTCATATACTTTCTTGATATCATATGGGATCTCAGGGATCAGGATAACATCTGCGCCACCCGCAATGCCTGCGTGTAATGTGATCCATCCAACCTTGTGACCCATAATCTCTACAATAAAGATACGATTATGGGATGCTGCTGTCGTATGAATACAGTCAATCGTCTGTGTTGCCACATCAACAGCACTCTGGAAACCAAATGTCATATCGGTTCCCCAAAGATCGTTATCGATCGTCTTTGGAAGACCGATTACATTTAAACCTTCCTCGCTTAACAGATTTGCTGTCTTCTGCGAACCATTTCCTCCTAATACACACAGACAATCCAGCTTCAGCTTCTTGTATGTGTCCTTCATGGATTTCACCTTATCAAGACCATCCTCTGTCGGTTCTCCCATAAGTTTAAATGGCTGTCTGGAACTACCAAGAATCGTTCCACCCTTTGTCATAATGCCTGAGAAATCATCCGGCTGCATCTTGATATACTGTGCTCTCATCAAGCCCTTATATCCATTCAGGAAACCATAAATCTCTACTTCATCAAATAACTCGTACAAACCCTTTGCTACACCACGCATGGTTGCATTCAGTGCCTGACAATCGCCGCCACTGGTAAGTAATCCAACTCGCAACATTCCTAAACACCTCTTTCTTCTTTTATATGTAAAACATTATTTAATTGTCCCTATAAATATACTCTGCCTTCTAATGCCCGAAGAAGCGTCACTTCATCAATGCATTCCAGATCTCCGCCTACCGGTACACCACTGGCTATCCTGCTCACTTTGATGCCTGCCGGCTTGACCAGCTTCGATATATACATCGCCGTTGCTTCACCTTCCGGTCCCGATCCTGTTGCAATGATCAGTTCATCTACATCTCCCTGTAACCGCTTCATCAATTCTGCGATCTTGATATCTGCCGGTCCGATTCCCAGAGATGGATTGATCACTCCATGCAGTACATGATACACACCATCATACTGATTCGTTCGTTCATATGCTGCCAGATCCCTCGGAGTCTCAACAACCATGATCACCTTATGGTTTCGATTTGCCGATCTACAGATCGGACAGAGATCACTGTCGGTAATCGTATAACAGTTATTGCAGTATCTTATCTTCTTCTTTGCATTTACAATCGAATCTGCCAGTGCCTGCGCACGTTCCTCCGGCATACTGATTATGTGGAATGCCAGTCTCTGTGCTGTCTTTGCTCCGATACCCGGAAGTCTGCCAAGTTCTTCGATCAGACGGTTTACTTCACCACCATATATATCCATTAGAACGGTAAGCCTCCAAGACCCATACCGCCGGAAATCTTATTCATATTCTCCTGATAATCTTCATCCTGCATACGGAATGCTTCATTGACAGCAGAAATGATCAGATCCTCTAATGTCTCGATATCATCAGGATCAACAACTTCTGGATCCAGCTTGATCTCCATTAATTCCTTCTTACCGGAAACCTTTGCTGTAACAACTCCGCCACCTACAGAAGATTCATATATCTTGTCTTCTAATTCCTTGGTAGTTGTCTCCATCTGTTTCTGCATTCTCTGTGCCTGTTTCATTAAGTTGTTCATGTTACCAGGCATCATACCCATATTATAGCCGCCTCTTTTAGCCATTTTATATGTCCTCCTTGATTCTTAACTCTTTTTTATGTTTTTATTCATACTGAATAGCAAAATTGATTTTCGTAAGATCATTCGCCTCGATCTCCTGTGCTGCATCACTGTTCTTTGAGACAACCTTCAACTCGATCTTTACCTGTCTTCCGGTCACTTTCTCTATATGCTCCCGTAATGCTGCCATTCGTTCTTTTCCTTCAAAATAAGCGATTGCCTGCTTATTATCTTCATTCTGAACATATGCCAGATACAGACCATCCTTGGCTTCATTAATATTGATTCTTGCTTTCTCCAGAAATTTCTTCGTAATATTCTGATATCCATCCATGATGATATCCCATTGCTCTACGAACTCTCTTAATTCATTATAATTCGCTTCCGGCAGTTCTTTCTTCAGCTGTTCTGACAGTTTCTTCGATGCTGCTTCTATATCTGCTTCTCCCATTGCAGGTGCCTTTCCTATCTGCATTCCTTCCTGCTTCAGTCTTGTGCAGATCTGATCCAGCAATTCCTGTGATACTGCTCCGGCACCCTGCACTGTTGCTCCTGCCGATGCTGTAACACCTTCTGATACCGAGCTTCCTATACCATTGTTCCCGGCAACCACTAATCCGGCAGCTCCACTCTCTAACTTCTGTTCCAGAACTCGGACCCGGTCAAGCAGTGCACTGTAATCTGTCTCCATCTCCGGTTTGCATAATTTGATCACTGCAAGCTCCAGAACGATACGCTTCTGAACCGCATATTTGATATTTGCCGATGTATCCGAGAATATATTGATATAACGAATGAGTGCATCCGTATCGATCTGTGCTGCAAGCTGTCTTAACCGCTCCAGATTCTCTGCTGACATATCAAGCTTCTGATCTGCCTCCGGTGAAACCTTCACCAGCAGTACATTTCGAAGAAACCATGTGAATTCTGAAACGAACCGGGACAACTCACGTCCCTGCCATACGACCTCATCTACCAGATCGATCGCGCCGACAACATCGAGCTTTATCACGCAGTCAAGCAATCGGGCAAATACATCGATATCGACTGCACCGATCGTATCCAGAACATTCTCGTATGTCAGTTTTTTACCTATATTAAAGGCTATACACTGATCCAGAATACTAAGTGCATCTCGCATAGAGCCATCCGCCGCTTTGGCGATATAATCAACTGCTTTCTTCTCAGCTTCGATCTGCTCTCTGCCAAGCAGCTCCATCAGACGATCACTGATCGTTTCTACTGAAATCCTGCGAAATTCATACTTCTGACATCTTGATGATATCGTAATCGGAATCTTATGTGATTCTGTTGTTGCCAATATAAAGATGACATAAGCCGGTGGTTCTTCCAACGTCTTTAACAGAGCATTAAACGCTCCCTGTGTCAACATATGAACCTCATCGATGATGTATACCTTATATTTTCCTTCCGATGGCGAATACTGAACTTCCTCTCGGATCTGTCTGATATTGTCTACACCATTGTTAGATGCCGCATCGATCTCGATCACATTCATGGATGATCCATCGGCGATTGCACGACATGCCGCACACTCATTACATGGACTACCATTTATCGGGTGCTCACAGTTTACTGCCTTTGCAAATAACTTAGCTATGGATGTCTTTCCGGTTCCTCTGGTTCCACAGAACAGAAATGCATGTCCGATCCTGTTATTTATGATCTGATTCTTTAGTGTTGTTACAACATGATCCTGACCCTTGACTTCTTCAAAAGTATCCGGTCTCCATTTACGATATAATGCCATATAAGACATGACGATTTCCTCCAAAATACAACTAAAGATATTATATCCGAAATGGTGATTGATAGCAATTATTAGTTTTCAAGGTGCTGGGCTTTTTCTATCCTATTTATTTTCGTTTCTTATTTCCGTTTCTACAGATCAATAATATCATGGCTGCCAAAAGAGCAGCTCCTGCTCCGATACAGGCAATCAATAAGAGGCTGGTCTGATCACCTGTCTTCGGGGTTCCTGATTCATGTATCTGTTCGGTCGTCTGAGTCGTCAATTCTGCAGTAAGCTCTTCCGTATCTTCAGTGGTTGCTTCCGTGGTATTCTCAGTTGTTATTTCGGTGCTGTTTTCGGTTGTAATTTCAGTACTGTTCTCCGTCGTTACCTCAGTACTGTTTTCGGTTGTTATCTCGGTTGTATCCTCGGTTGTATCCTCGGTCGTTGTCTCGGTTGTATTCTCGGTCGTTGTCTCGGTTGTATCCTCGGTTGTCGTCTCCGTCGTTGTTTCTACTGAAAGTATCGTCTGTCTTACTTTTTCTTCCGGATGCTCCGGTGTAAGGTGCTTATAATATATTACAGGATCAAGCGCAAAGCCTTCCGATTCCTTCACCTCCACAACCGCATACCATCCAAACGGAAGTCCTGAAAATACGCATTCTTCCTGATCTGCTGAAATCGCAACCAGACTGTCATCCGGCATACGAAATTGATTTTCCACACCACAGGAATTTAAAATCTCCGGAATTCCAATTGCTGTCAATGTCTCATTATTCGTCTGTTGTCTGAGTTTCGTCGTAAAGGTTCCGACTTTATACCGTTCATCATACGGCTGATCTTTGCCGGTTACCATATATACCTCATATACCGCACCCTCAAGTGAGAAACGGGTATCATGGTCTGTTATCTCCGGAGCTTCGCTTACTTTTTCAAGCCTTAATTCTCCGGTCTTAGCCGTATCCGCTACGGTTATCTCATACCGATAACTGCCCTCATCGTTTGGATCACGATTCTCTAAGGACATATCTACTTTTTGAGGTGTCAGATTTTTCTCAAAATATGCATTTCCCGAAATTTCGACCAGATAATAGATACCAGCCGGTAGTCCGTCTAATGTATATTCATCCTTCCTCGTAAGAGCAATCGTTGCTCCGTCGGTCGGGGCAAATCCTTTATTTATATCTGTCACCTTGCCCTTTCCATCCTCCTGTATCTCAAATTCTCCCGCATATCGAGCATCCTCCACAGAGCAACCTCCTGTCGCATCCGCCATATATAAACGATAACGGATTCCTGCAAAAGAATACTCGGATGAGTGTGCGGCATATAACTGATCGGTCGTTTTATTCACCGATAAATTAATCTTAGAATTATGAACCTGAAATTCGTACTCCGAACTTTGCGTTGTAATCTCATGATAAACAGCTTGTGCCGGACAGAATCCCCGTTCCGTTGCACTCACAGCATCCTCCACCAGCACATACCAGCCAAGCGGAAGATCATAAATATCCCGACATAATGACCAGTCAATGTCTTCACCCTTATAATCACTCTTTATTCCAAGTGTTATTGCCTCAGATGTCAGACTGACAGGTATTCCTTTTCCCTGTGCATTTACCATATACTCGCCTATTAATATAGAACTTCCTTCTGCATCGTAGGCAGTCTTATCATTCGGAACTTTATATAGTCTGAATCGAACTCCCTTCGTCTGTGATATATCTCCAAAATATGTCTTTATCAGGCGCAATTTTCCCTTTTCCATATCTTCGCTGACAGATGCATCCACCTGAAATGTGCTGTTCTTTTTTAATGTAAAACTCTTAACTTCCGAATCAACCCGATAGCCTGTATGAACGATTCCCGCGGTATCGTATGGATAGACATTTGCATCCAGATAGCCATAGGTATTTCCTTTTGCCGCATACCATCTCGCTTTACCGTCTCCGGTATAAACGGTATCCCGTTCTCTGTAATAATAAGTATACGAACTGTCCTTTTCCAGATTCAACTTTGTCCAGTAGTATATGCATGGCGTATATTTATACTTTGTTATATAGTGTTGTCTTGCCGCTTCACTGTCAAATACTACATTTGCACCATCCTTATCCTGATATGCCTTTCCATCATAAGATACAACTATGTTTGAACCCGCTTTGTCCGTACAAGCTTTGTCAGAATAGACAGTATAGCGGATTCCTGCCATATTATAATAAGGTTCATCTGACGGAAGCCTGACGGCTGCCGGATTTACCGGATTCTTTTCTACTGTAAATGAACCATCTGTCAGACTTTTTCCCCAGTCAACAGTCATCGCAAATGTATATTCATATAAAACACCTGCAAAGCACGACTGAATCTTTTTATTATCCGGCACTACCGCATATGTAGTAAATCCATACTTCTCAGCTGCTGTCTTTGCTATCTTAGTGTTTCCCGACGTCTGAATATCTGCTGTAAACAGGAATCGATCTCCCGCTTTTAACCGCACTGTACTTCCACCTGTACAGGCTTTCCATTTGCTGTCTTTTACCGTATCATTCCATGTCACACATATCCAGAATGTCACGCCCTGACCGGAAGGAACTTTTACTGAAAAACCGTTCTCTGTTCCTCCTGACACCCGGATAACCTCCGTTCTTTTCTTCCGCTTCTGTTCAGGGGTATTATCACTGACATAAGCTGTTTCTGTTGTGCTCATATTATATGTATACTTCAATCTATTTTCTGCTGATGTCGGTGCAATATTCGTTACTACCGGACCGGGAAGCTTCCCGCCGATCATCAACTCTGCCTGTGCTCGCGTCAGCGGAGATGTCCCACTTATCGTCGCATCAGAATGACGGATTGAATTTAAAAGATTTTGAATAACAGTCTGTGACTTCTTCTCTTTATATCCCTGATATAATGCTTTTCGAATATTGCTATTCAACATGCTTCCATTATGTGCATACTGATCTGCCGCATCGTCACTATAAACGGCTGCTCTTGTTCCCCTGCGATGAACACCATCTGCCAGCGTCTCACCATACCACGGCATCTGTGCATCTTTGTCCCCACAATATACAGAAAACAGTTTGCTATAAGTATTGCCCTTATATCGTAATATTCGGTAATCCTTACAGCTGTTTTCTGCTTTCATTCTTCCAAGCCTGTACTCTTCTATGTCTGATTCTATGAGCTCCGGTAACGCCTGTACCGCTAACGCCATCTCAGCGGTTTCACCCGTTGTACTATCAGCCGTTTCCATAGCATCACTGCCTGTTGCAATAACTATCTGTCTTAGTGTCAAACCACCACCGGCAAAACTACCCAGCATTTCTGATCTGCCAAATGCATAAATCGACAAACATATACATACCAATACCACACATATTATGCCTGTTATCACCCGTCTTCTCCGGTTCCTCCGTCTTCTCCGTTTTCTTTCTTCTTTTTCAAACTTCATAGCGTCATCATTTCCTCCTCGTCTGTATAATTAATCGTCCCGGATCAACACACCCGAAACTCATAGCGTTCGCTTCCAAATGAAACCTCATCACCGGGGAATAACAATACCGGATATCCCTTCTTCAATGGATAATCATTGACACATGTTCCATTTGTTGACTCAATATCTTCCAATATAAAATTTGCATCTGCATAAGCAAGCTTCGCATGAACCCGGCTGATACTCTCACCATGTAGTCGGCAGTCTGCCATATCTCCTCTGCCGATCAACGCCGGAATCCGGGTCACATACACCATTTCCGGCTGAGAACTATAACCGGAAAGTGAGACGAACATCCCATACGGCTGTCCGGTATTTAACACCTGTGTATCCGCTGCATTTTCGTCCGTACATATCTCGCACGATTTATCAAATAATCGTAGCTTCTCTACATCGCTCTCAATTTCATCGTCCGTAATGTCTTCTGTTTTCTGTTCTCTAAAAGCTGTATGCTGCAAAGGTTCTTTCGGGTATTCTTCGTATATCCTGTTATCTTCTGTCCGTTTATCAAGCTCTATATATGCCAGCAATTCCACAGCCAGCAATATGCATATGCCTAATAACGGCTTCGTATGTTCCACCCGTCCATATCTTCGACATTGCAAATAAGCCATTATGACCCCAGCTAAAAACGTCAGAATCATACCACCTATAATCAAGCTCTTATATATATTCCATTGATGTCGCATACTGATTCCCGCCCTGCTTCCTAAGTCGCTCAGGCTACTCTTTTCGATACTTACCTGATCTTCCGATTCCGAATCTTCCCTGCTCATATTCCAGACAGCTTCCATATCCCTGCAAACATCATCTATCTGAGATCCGCCCCCTTTTTTCTCTGCATATCCGATTCCCGACATTTGAAAGGAACCATCACATGATAAGATCCGATCAAGTTCTGTCCCTAACTCTTCCGGATCAACATATTCTTCGACTATTTTCTGATACAGATCATACACCTTATCTGCCTGAACCCGATTCGTATGATCCATTCTACCAAGGTACTGTTCCATCAATACCCGCATCTGCATCCGCACACTTATCTGATATCCCGGCAGATAAGTAAAAACAAATTGTTTCTTATGGTTATCAAAAAATATGTATTCTTCCTGTAGAACCAGATCGTTCATCACCAGCAGATAACGTCTGAGTTCCCATATTACATGAAACACCGCCTGAAATACCCGCATGATTTCCTCCGGTGAAATCGACATAGATGCATACGAAGGATCCGAAGTCGGCTGTGCCGGCATGGATGCAAATGCTGCATCCATATCCATCATACCGGCCACATATTCTGTAAGACCGCTTACCTTATAACAGGGATACCCCTCACCATCTATATAGCGAAGACGCATATCGAGAATACCGCTTATATGATTTCTCTGTAACATCTCCATCTCATATGATGGCTGACATACAACATCAGATAACAACATATATACATCAAATCCATCTGTGTCATAATTCTTTTCCATATAGCTGCCACCTCCTGAGATTATTCCCTGTATCCCGGATCTCCTCCTCCAGTTTGATTTTATTCTGACTGACTTTTTTATTGATCAGCAGTCCTATGCCCAGATGGTTTTCTTCATATTTCACCACAGTTTTTCGTCTTCTTACAGAATAGAACAGCTTTCCGCTGCCCTTATTCTCAGATACACTGACCTCCAACTCATCCAGATTGTTCATATATTCTGATAATGACTGAAATATCTGTTGTTCCAGTATCTCATCTCCTGTACCAGCCTGCCCGGCTATATAGCTTTCTTTATTGTATGTAATGGCATACGCTTCTCCCCGCGCAGCTGCCCGGTTGATCTGCATGAACATCATATTAATTGCAATAAATACAATAGTGATAACGATCGGCATAAGCACACACATTTCAACTATGATCGAACCGGCGTCACCCTTTATACGCTCATACGGCCTGTTATTCTCCATAACCATACTTCCATATTCATACGCCTTGTCAGTCTTCATAGCCATACATTGAGTTTTTCTGCCCTTCTCCATATACATATCCCCTTTCTGTCTTCTATCTGCCACATTCAGAGCAATAGGGAAGCCCAGTCACATCCGACCTGCGAACCCTTGTCACCGTACGTTTCAGTCCTGAACACCCTATCGATAGATGATAACGGTCACCCGTCTCTGTCACATACACCGCAGAATCTGCATGTTTTCCTTCTGCACATAATTCACAGGGAGATAACGAATTCTGTATCTGGTTCAAGTTCGTTTGCCGGATCGTCAGCCGGATGTGATAACAGTTTCTGCTGGTATGGCAGACATCACCTGTCTCTGCAATATATACATAACTGTCATCGTTATCTGCTCCGTCCAAGATCAGACCCACATATGCTTTCTGGCAAATCTGCTCAGAAACCTTCCACCTGATTATTCCGATAAATGGAATCTCCTGCTGCAAGCCATACCCAAGCCGCAGATAGATGCATCCATCAGTCGTATCGTAATCCGCCTGACTTATCCGTATCCCGCTACTTCCACCTGTTACATATCGGTCAACCATATCCGTATCATCTATATAGGTATGAAGCACCATCCCTGCTGTAACAGCGTCTAAGCTCGCGTCAGCTTCTGAATCTGTCAGTTCCATATATTTGGTCTCTGCCATATACTGTGCAGTCTCCTGCATCGCTTCATATACCAGCATTCTGGTCTGAAGGAGATTCCCAATCTGGAAGCAGGCAAATGCTGCCAATAAAAACAGCGGTAACACCAGCATGGCTTCTAATGTTGCACTTCCCCGATTTCCTGTTTGTTTCTGATCTAAAGGGATGGTCTTATACACTCTCTTTGCCCTGCGCATGGCACCAAAATCTAACTTTCCGTGGAGAGACGGGGACATTATACATACAATTATTCTTTTTACGTGTATCACTACCATATTAACCATGCCGCCTGACAAGCAAGAGAGCATATAACACCACCCCTTATCTTACTTTGTAGTAGTTTTTTCAGACCCTCTCCAAGGTCCAAACGATCACCAAATGTCACAAGACATTACTATCTTGTTCCAATCCTGATACGACATATCTCTGCAAACATCTTGATTCAACATATCTCTGGCAATTATCTCTGTCCCTGATATGAAGCCTCTATAGCAATGCTGAAATTTGTCCCATGCTTCCGGATATCAAGGTCTGCCGTGTATGCACAGATACAGTCTCTCATCAAAAACTCCGGCTGTTTTTCCCTTACAACCATCTGCATAACATCACACATGCGCTCATATATGACATCTCCTTTTTCTGCCAGAAACAGGAATAAAAATGTCCGGTAATCAACACCATCCGCACCTGAATAATCCATCCGATCAAGTTCAGTAAGCTTACCGATACTGTCAAAATCTACAGTCCACTCCGCGCCTGTCTTTACAAGCGGAATCTTATGGCCTGCAAGTAACGAGCGAATCTCCACCAATGTCTCCGCATAAGACAGACATGCCACTAACAGATATTTGGCGGCTCCATATGTAATTCCCGGTGCAAGTGATAATGTAAGTGCTATACTATCGATCTCTGCCATCTTCTCCGGGTCAGTCAATAATACCGCCATATTAACAGGCATCCTGTGAAGCACTATCCGGTTTACAACGGCCTGCAGGTTATCATAATCATTGTCCCGGCCTGCGATCAGGTACTCGACTTCGCATTGCAACGGATGTCCCTTTCCATCGGTTCTTGTAAAATAATCAAAGCACGTCAGCCCATATAGTAGTTCTTTCCCTGCATCTGTCATCTCCGACAGACCATTTCCGGCTTCTCCACTCTCGGATGAGCCGCTTCGGGTCATCTTCTGCATATCTGCTTCCAGACGATCAATATCCTCAAATGAAGTATCCACGCTGCAATCATCCTCACCATCTGCACGATCCTGTCTGCTGTCCGAATCCTTTTGTCCGGTATGGGACGGAAGCTCGCTCATTTCTATCTTCACACCTGATACACCAGAATTCTCCGGAAGTACCAGATCAAGCAATCCATGCTTCATCTCTCTTTGTAATACTTTTCTTGGATCTTCACCTTGCCAGTCACCGGATTTCTCACTTTCTTCCAGCTTCCCTGTTGCAATCTCCTGTGCCATAGTCTCAGCCGAACGATCATCCAACTGCATCCATTCTCCAATATCCTTTACTGCCTTTACCTGTAAATACAAAGTCATATAATCGCGGATCTGCTCTCTTAGCAGCGCACAATGTGAATCCATCACAGATTTCATTCCGGTAAGACTGACATCTTGTATCTGAAATCCATATGACGAAAGTGTATAATCCAGATAACGAAGCATTCTGTCTTCCAATGCTCCCTCTCCTCTGCCTGCATACGTTTTATCCAGCAAAAGCACATGATATTCCTCAAATATCTGCTCCTGATAATCGGCTTTGATATGCTCGGAGGCTCCTTTCGCAGCCTCCGATACCCTTGCTCTGTCCATATGAAATTCAACCACTCCGATAGCCGCAAGGAACAAAACCAGAAGACTTATCAGTATCAGACTGAGAAATACTGTGATCTGTCCCTGATTTCTCATTCTGACCTCCTTATCAATAGATCTTCTTTGCACTCTTACCGATTGATTTCCATATGTTATTTACAAGCGTCGTAATCTTGTTCTGAAAGATCAGAACCATTGCGATCAACACCACAATAAAATCCAGTACCTGCCCCGGAATGCTTGAAAATAATTGTCTCATCTTTCACATCACTCCGATGTGTAAATTATTTTTCTTTTTAATTTAGTAAAAAAGCAGGCTCTTGGATATCCTCTTGTCCAAAAGTCTGCTCTCTTACTTTATGTAAAATTACCTATTTTCTTTCAACCTCTGATTTTCCTCTTCTAGTAATTCTATCTGCAGCTCTAGCTCTTTAATTCGTCTCTTGTATAAAATCATTTGTCTTTTCAGCTGCTTATTAACTTCCTCAGTCGCTCTATCAAAAATTGCCTTTTTAGGGTTATAACATTCTCCCTGCTTCAATTGTGCATCTTCTACCATTTGTTTGGCCTGCAAATTTCTATAAAAATAGCTCCTATCCACCCCTGCATATTTTGCCAATGCAGTAATTGATATCCGCTCCTTTCTTCGAAGCATCGCATCAATCTCTCTCTGAATAATTTCTAAATTCTCTTTTTCTTGCTGTTTCTTGAGCCCTACAATTTTATCATACTTCATTTAACATCACTCACACCTTCCTGTTGTCTTCGCAAAAAATCTAACTCTGATTCTAACTTTTGATTTTCTGCTTTCAATTTTATAATCTCGATTCTCATAGCTAACAATTTTTCCTTATACTCATCAAGGAGTTCCACTTCGTCTATGTTCATTTTATAGCTTTGATTTTGAATATCAACAGCTTTATGTACTTCTTCTTTGATTTTTGGATTTCTGTAAAAAAACGAGTTAGATAAGCCTGTTCTTTTGCATAATCCGGAAACTGTAATCCTTTCGCCCTCATTACGCATTCTTTGAATTTCATCCATTGCTAGTTTTACTTTTTGCCTGCTTTTTTCCTGGCTCATTTCGATGATTTTATTTGCCTTCATCCTTAATCACAACCTTTATAGTTTTTTTAACAATGCAATTTCCTTTCGATCCAACCGTTTCTTCAATGTGTCCACCTCTTTTTGAAGTATACTGCACTTTTGGAGAAGCTGCTCATTTTCAGCCTTTAACCTTTGATTCTCTGACTGGCAGCTGTTAAAATCCTTCTTCAATTCCTGAAAATTATAATCTGCAGCATTTCTTTCTTCAGATGGCTGCTGTACATCTATCCGCCGTGGCTGTTTAATAGCTTCCTCCAGTTTCTGACGGACTTGCACATTCTTATAAAAAAATCCTCTTGATAAACCTGTCCAACGAACCAATTCTGTTACAGAAATCGGCAGCCCTCTGGCACCCATATCATCGATTGCCCGAATCGCCTTTTTTATTTTCTGCTCACTCTCAGCTTTGTTAACGGCTATCATCTTATCATATTTCATATCCATCCCACTCCTTTACCACATCCATTAAAATCATATCGATTTTCTCTCTGACTGCCCTCGTTTCATCCGCCATTATCTTGTTCCCAATCTTTCGGTAATGATGTACACTTTGTAATGTTTTATGCCCCAAAAGCCTTGCGATCATCCAGTCGTCGATATGCATCTCTGTCAGCTTTTTCCCATAACAATGTCGGAATGTATGTGTTCCAAAATTCAGCAACTCTCCATTCTCATCCCGAATATCATTTTTCCTAATCATCTGCATGACTCGATGTTGAAGCATGCTATACTGAAATGGTCTCAATGGATCCTCTTTTTTTACAAAAATATATTTTGTCTTTCCATAATGTTCCTCGGTATAATCAATTGACTTTATAATAAGCTGTGCTATTTCATCACTAATTGCTTTTTCAAATGTAATTGATTTTACCTGCTCGATTCGTATAAAATATCGATTTTCTCTTATACTCAAACAGTCTGTTTTTAGTGTAAGCGTATCCGAAATTCGTGTTCCCAGCAGCTGATGAAGGATTAACGCCCTCGCTATTTGTTCATCCATCTGAAAAATGTTTTCATTCAGCTTCTTTATGGTCTCGTCCGAGTAAAACTTAAATAGATATCTTGGCGTGCTAGGAAAATCTGTACTTATAAATAGGTTTTTAATATCCTGCCTATCATAATGATTTCCCACATCTTCAATTACCCTTCGTAGACCATATAAATCAGAGCGATAATTTTTCCTCTCCTTTGCCTCTGTCTGAAGATAGATCAAATAGCTTTCCATAATATCCCGTGTCAAATCTAGTAATGATATAATCTTAGGATACCTTAATGCCAGATATCTACAAAATCTTTTAGTCGCTACCATCTCAGCCATAATACTTCCTATTGCCATATATTTCAAATGCATAAAAATTACTGTTTTAACTTCTTTTCGGATTGTTATTTGACTAATTCCTTTAAAATTTATAGTCTTTACATTCTTTATCGGGTTGCTGCGGAGAGGAAATTCAAACTTGTCCAATTCCCACACATCTCTCTCCTGTTCTAAGCACCCCCCATCTTTCTGAGAATACCTCAGAATCTTCTTCATATGCTTTATTATGCCAGGTGTTTCTGTTGCTACAATTTCATAAACGCTTCGATACTTCTTACTTGTAAGGGCATATCCCTTTTCCATCATCCAACTCTTTAGCTGCAAAATAATCTTATTCTCGTCTTCATATCTCAGGATTTTAATATTCTTTTCTATAAGAAAATTCCGGATATTATTAAAATATAATATTTCAGATGCCAAACTACTTGGAGCAAGTTTCTTTCCCCTTTCCCAGACAAAATCTTCTAGGAGCTTTCTTACTTCTTCTGACGGAAGTCCCTCCAAGTCGAAGTAACGGTCTTTCCGAACCCTCATTCTCTTTTTTTGTTCTTCAGTCGCATTCTTATAGCAGTCTAATTCATAGATATGTATCTTATTTTCCAGTTTTTTCACCCCGTTTCTTTGGAATAATTCCAGTTGCAAGAAGATTTTCTGCCTGATTGAAATATTCCTTATTCGCCTGTTCGATCCGTTTAGGCATGTAGTCTATATACTGCTTTGTCATATTTTCATTGTTATGCCCTAAATAATCCCGAATCGTCTGAATGGACACTCCTTCATCATAGAAACTACTTGCCAATGTATGCCTGTAATCATGCGTCTTGAATGTTTCGCCCGAAATATGTATTCCATACTTCTTACAATTTGCTTTGAAGCCCTTAACAAAGGTACCAGTCCTATATGCCCCGCCATCCTTTGATTTAAACAGGAAATCGGTAGGTTTAATATGATGCTTTTTTATATAAATTTTCATAATTTGATAAAGCACCAATGAAATTGGTATCATTTTCTCCGTTTTCATTTTAATTTGATAAACCTTAATCCATGCATCTTCCCCATCCCAATAATACGCACCTCCTTTTAATGTACATACCTCACTGATCCGTAGTCCTGTTGCCCATAAATTTAGGAAAATAAGTCTTTGTACTTCCGGAAAAAACTTTAGCTTTTGTAATATTTCCATATACTCATCTTCCTGAACACTTCGATCATGGTGATATGGAAAAACTTTCTGGATGTAATAATTCGGATCAAAAATTATTCTCTTGATATGTCCTTTAGCATTTAAGTACACAAAAAATCTGTGAATATCAAATATCTGTCTGTTTACTGTTTCTGCTTTAATTTCCTCTTCCTGCAGAAGTTTGAAATACTCTGCTATCTGTTCTTCCGTAATTTCACATATGGATTCCAATGTGTTAAAGTAAACTAGAAATTTTTTAATATAACACAATTGATTTCGTATATTTCCAAGTGCTAAATCACCGATACCTACTTGATATTTCATATACTCTTGCAGCAATTCTCTGTTTCTCTCATTCGTCACTTCGTAAAAACTGAGTCGCTGCACAGGATTGCTTGGATTTACACGCTCTGGTGCAAAATTAAATCTTTCCATATACCAGACATTTGCATGCCAGTGAATTTCTTTTCCACTCATAAATAGTATTTTGCGGCTGTTATCCACAATCTGCATACTATTCTTCACATTTGCAACTTTCCTGGCTACAATTGTTTCCAATTTCTTTATTTGCTCCAGTTCAAGCCGCTCGATATCATCAATTCCTTCCTCTACGCAAAACTCATACATCCACCTTAAAGGAAGTAGATAGCGCACTCTGCGATCCTTGCTGTCTTTTATATTTCTCAAGGCATAGCATAAAATCTGAAAAATTTGTTTTTTTAAAGTTTCTGGCACCTTTTGACTAAAATCCCATACCAGTTCGCTTTTATCTTGGATATAATCAAAATCTGATGCTATGTCCTGATCCGGTATATAGGGAAGAAAAATCACTTGCCCTTCATACTTGAGCCGCTCTTTATTTCTTCCAGAAAGGGTTTCCATTTCTTTTCGGATATCAAACTGTTTGATCCGATCCAATGTCTTCAAATATTCAAGACCTTTAGAGGAAGTTTTTGTCCTGCGCAACTCACTTTCATACAGTTCTCTGATTCTATAATCAATTTCCTTTACATGATGAATTCCCTGCCGTATCAAGAAATTCCTGACATTTCCTTTCAAGCGTTCTTGCACTGTATTGCACTGCTCAATTTCATCCAACAACTCTTTATACTCTTCTTGGATGAGAGTCTTCTTCAAGTTTCGCAGGAACCCAGTTCGCTCAAATACCTGTTTCTTTGTAAAATTCCCTGTTTCACGCAAAAAGATTTTATAATTACGGAAATCCTGTTCTTCTATAAGGAAAACATCATATATCCCTACACCTTTTAGGTAGGACTCTGCACACTCCCAGTATGTACTCGGTACATTTATATCTGTTATCAACTGGTTGTGAAGATAATCCGCTTTATCCTGTGATTCCGTATTCAATAATCTTAATGCAATCACATACTTCTCCTCCTTCCCTAAAGTAATTTGTCAATTTCATAAATGGACTGATGTTTTCTATAAAATTCATCACTGACATCCATCAACTCCTGATCCGATATATTTAAATATCTCATTGTTGTTTCTATATTTCGATGCCCAAGCGCTTGACTGATAAGTTCCAGCTTCCATCCAGCCTTCCGGCGAGCATTTGCAAAATAATGCCGCAGCATATGTGGTGTTACTTTAATCCCAGTCTTCTTCTGCAGCCGTTCCATCAATGCATAGACGCCTGAGTCCTGCATCGGTTTTCCTGCATAATCTCCCGAAATGTTAATAATCAAGTATTCCTGCTGGAAAATAAGGTCTTTATATTCCTCTATATAAAACTGCAGAATTTCAAAGGTGGCATCGCTGATTTTTGCCTTTCTGTATTCTGCATTCTTAGCCCTGGCTCCATTTTCATTATCTTCTCTAAAATTGACATACAGTAAGTGTCTTTCATAATCAATGTCTGTCGCATACCGGACTCCCAAAAGTTCCCCGATGCGAAATCCCGTTTCTGCTAATAATAAAAGCAGGATTTGATCGCGACAATTGGCACATGCCTTTAATAAAATCACGATCTTATCCTGCTCTATGGTCTTCCCTATATGTCCTTTTTCCTGTAGATATCCATGAAATGTATTCCGATATAATGTTCTTTTTACTCCCACTGAATTATGTACAATAATTCTCATATCAGAGAGGACTTTCAATTGCTTTGTAGATTCATCCTGCTGTCCAGAAAATCTATAAAATCGGAACACCTCTTTTAAATACGCATTACAGGTCTCATTATATGGTTTCTTTTTGTAACTATCTCCACTATGCAATCCTGCCTGTAACCATATCAAATAGTCTGTAAAGTGTTCCTGCTGCTTATTATATGGCATCTCCCATACATCATCTAACTGAATGCCAGTCTCATCTATATAATTCAGATAGTATGAAATGGCTCCTGCACTTCTTCTGATAGTGTTAGGTGACAATTTTGATCTTTTTTTATGCATTAGATACTTGGAGGGCAGTAATACTATATCCTGGCTCTCCTGTTCACGAATGAAATAATATTTTTCGTGATTATCTATCTGGGAATCCACAATATACCTTGCCATATTACTTTACTCCTTTCCTCTAACGCTATACACAGTATACCGTGTTACTCTTCTCATAGCTATCACACAATGTAACAATCTTTCCTTTTCAAACGAAGCATTATCAATAAACAACGTCAATCGATTTGATAACTCCCTGCTATTCCAAATGCAATACCTGCAGTTAACAAAAATCCAATAATTCCAACTGCCGCAACAATCAATATCCCAATCATGATCGTTCTACCTCCTCAACAATCTCTATAACATCTGACATTCTGCCATCGTAACCTCTTCATCTTCCATAGCAAAATATTCATCTGCCACATTGCGTTCCACCGCCAAAATCTCTCCAGCCTCCTTCTCTCCCAGCTGGATCGGCGCCAAATACTCAATAATTCTCCCACATAATTTCTGGTCCGGACAAACATCCAGCATCCCCATACAGGTATTCACAATCAGGCGATCCAACACATCGGTAATCACTATTTTTTTAGCATCATATCCTCTCGCACCGATAAAATTTGCCAAGTTCTCCGGGGTCAGTGCCAACATATATTCTTTTCTGGCTCCCCCACCATATGGATACTCATAGGCATATCCCATCGTTTCTGTGTCCATGATCCGTTCTACCATATTCTTTTCTTCTGCTCTCATAAAATCTTCTCTCCTATTTTTTCAACTGCCAAACTCAATTTTCCCTTCCAATGGCGAATATGCATCGACATCATAGCTTTCCTGAAGGATCTGAAATCTTGCGAGCTGCATGGATGATCTGGACAGCCTGCCACGGTTTACAATCAAAAGAACATCTACCTGTTCTCTCTGAACCGCTTCTATAAAATGACGAAATCCATTTCGATTCCAAAGCGGAGTTGTCCCCACATCACTGGAACTTCCAACCAGTTCAAATCCCATCTGCTCTCCATAATCAATCAGCTGTTTAAACTGACTTTTTAATGCACCATTTCTATCTTCCGGTGCATCAATCGCACAATAGATCCACGCACGTTTTCCCTGACCCATTCCTGCCTCCTGCTCCTTTTCCAAACACCCTTTATGTTCTTCTCTGTACTGTTACACCAAAACTCACGAGAATTGCCTCATCTACTTTACGCATCATGGCTCCACTCAGACTTCCTACATACCCTCTTAATCTTATCCGGTCAATCGTCCTTACCTGCTCCAATAAAATAACAGAATCATTATGGAGTCCTCTTACATGATTTCCCAATTCGATATGTGTAGGTATCCAGTGCTTATTAGGCCGACTTGTAATTGCTGCCACAATGACGGTTGGACTGTAACAATTACCAACATCATTCTGAATAATCAAAACCGGCCGGATTCCCCCCTGTTCAGAGCCTATTACCGGCATCAGGTCTGCATAATATATATCTCCTTTTTTTATCGTAACACTTCCCCTCCTTCCATCTACTTTGGACTACGAATGTTCCTACTCTTTATGAAAAGTCTCTATCTCTATGTAATTCTGCCGTCATATGGCAAATGCCCTTTTTCCAGCTTACGCTGATGACCTCGCCTGCCAAAAGTTCATCAGCTCGGATTCCCTTTCCCAGCTCCTTCTTGGCTGCTTCTTTCTGCCCTTCCAAAAGTATGGATTTTACCTGGTCAGAATTCAGAAATAAATATCCTTTCGATGTCATAAAATGAAAATTGCTGTCAGAATATAATTCCATAAATTCTTTGACACGCATATACATCTTCCTCCTTATCATTTTGTGATTTAGAACACAAGGATAGCGGCAGCCTTATCCAGCTGATCTATCTTTCCTTTTCCGCTGGATAAATATAAAGCTGCCGCCATAGTTTCTGTTAAAAATCACTTGTTCTTCATTTTCAAAAGTTCCTATTCGACACAACTTCCCGGAACCAGATATCGGAAATACTGATATTCCTGTTACAACCGATATCTTTGGGCGGCAACACTGACCAGCCATGGCTTAAGGCTGTCATGGGATTGTTCCCCTCCGAGGGTCTCTCCGAGCCGCCCTCATTGCGTGTTCCCGTTTTGCGGGGCTGTGACTGGACGGAAGTATCATTATAGGCTGTTCAGGTCATTGCAGGCAGTCTGCCAAAACTGCTTTAAGGACAAATTTTTTTCGCTCTGCACCTTTGATGTCATCTTATTGACAGACACTCTGACTATCTGCAGGTGGTCGTGGCGGATTTTCCTTTGTGCTTTTCCTTTTGGGCTGAACAACTAAGGTATCTGTATTGCCGGATATGACTGTTTCACACAGTTTTTGCCAAAGAACAGAAAGAGAAATCAGTCCCCTTCACTTCTTTCCACGCTGGCAGAGAAGTTTGAGAACCAAAAACAGAAAAATAATTAAAATAATTTTCTCAGTTTCTCTAAAATCTTCTGTCTCCGTTTGTTTATCGCCTTCTGTGACAATCCAAGTACCGAAGCTACCTCCCGTTCCGTCCGTTCCTCAAAATAGAGTTCCTGAATCAACCACTGTTCTTCTTTCGAGAGTTCTAAAAGGAATTTATGTAACTGTTCACACTCTATTTTTTTCAGAATCTGATCCTCAACACTTCTGTTTTCTTCTGGAAATTGCACAGCCATTTCCTGCAGGCGTTCATAGGAATCCTCTCTGCTAGGAATGGTCATTTTCTCTCCTGTTTTAGGATCTACGATATTTCTTGCTCTTTTTAAGTCATATTCCTGATACTGCATTTTTCTTTCACTTGTTCTCAATACAGCGATTACTTCCTCGCTGGCTTCCGGATACATTTTTCTAAAATCCGGTATCTTATACGGTTTTGCCATGTTCCTGTCCTCCTTAGTTTTCGTTGGGTGGTGAAAACGAAGGACAAGTGGCGGACTACGACATAGGTTTCTGGCAATCCTCAAGCAAAAGCTTTTCTCCATACGCTGCTCCTTAGAAAAAAAGAAGCCAACGGGAAGATCCCGCTGGCTCTTAACAAATTTGAAATTGGATGCAGCGCACAAAACACTATAAAAAAAGACCCCATACATTTCTGTATGAGATCTTCTCGCTCAGCACACTGACCATCCAGTGTACTGACTATAACATGAGAGAAGTCGGACTTTCAGTAGGACTATTGTCGGACTTTAGTCGGACTATTTAATTAATATGAAGCGTTCTCGGTTTGCTTCCGTCACTTTCAATCAGATGTTCTTCCTTCAATTGCCGAAGATAACCATGCACAGTTGATGGGGAACGATACCCTAAACCTTTTCCGATATCCCGCACAGTAGGCGGATATCCATACCTTTTTATGTATTGCTCAACAAAATACAAAACTTCCATTTTCTTTTTGTTGCTCATAAAACCACCTCTCCTCTATTCATAAAGTAACGGTTCTTCCAAAGCCTGTTTGATTTGAGGAAGAGCACTCCCCCAAAGGGATAGACCGAATATTTTAATTGCTTCCTTTTTTCTATCATAATATGTGCTTCTTTCCATCCGAAGCGTTTCCAGTAATTCAGGTTCTGTATATCGGAACCGGCTTAAATAACACTTAAACACAATGTCAAAATAAAGCTGTGGTGAATATGGAAAATCACGCATTTTAACCATGGCCGAGTCTACCAGTTCCACAAGCCACTTGGTCTGGAACAGGCTTTTTACTGTTTCTTCAAACTTTTCCCTCTCTACAGTAGGAGCAAAATCATTCAGATATAGAAGCCCCTCCTCCAGTTCTCTGCCATAACAATATTCTGCTTCTTCACGAAGCATTGCAGCACGGTCACAGGCCGTCCAGCATACATTTCGATAAATAGATAATAACAATTTTGACCTTTCATATAAATTTTGTTCATCCAGATGCTGCATCACACACAGCATCTGAATACTGTTTTTTGCCAATGAGTTTTTCCGTCCCATAAGCCCCTCCTATCTTACCGGTTCATAACTCCCGGCATAATCAAACCATGATCTCGGTATTCCGGCATCTTCAGATCCTTCATCAAGGCCGCTGGATAGATAGCCCTTTTTCCAAATCGCCGCCGAATTTCCTCAATCGCCAGAAATAATTTTTCTTCTTTCTCAAGCCGGATTGGATCCGAAAACAAACAGATTTGCTCCGGTTCTTTTGCTGATACCAAGTTGATTGCACGAACAGTTACCGAACGCACAGGTTCCTTCCAATCATAATTTCTCTGAAATAGTTCCCTCGCCAGTTTAGCAATTTCCAAAGGCACTATCGTCGGAAGGGAAAGTTGACCTTGATACTGCCTTATAAATAGTTCCTGACTGCGAATCGCTATCTGAACCCCCTGTGCTTTCAATCCATGAATCCTTAATCGATGTCCTATGTCCTGGCATAATTCCAGAATAACCTTCCAGACCTCCTCTTCTGTTTTAAGATCTGCTGTACAAGTAATTCCATGCCCCACACTTTTCATCGGAGACACAAAGTCCTTCTCCATTACCGGACTATCATCCAGACCATTTGCATATGACCACAGCATCAGCCCATTTTTACCAAGAAGCTGGTTCACATAATCATGATCCATTTCTGCCAGATCTCCTATCGTATAAATTCCAACTTGCTCCAGCTTCTTTGTAGTTGAGCGGCCACAGAATAATAATTCCGATACCCGAAGCGGCCAAACCTTTTGTTTCCATTCTGATTCTTCAATGCTAGTTATGGCATCCGGCTTCTTCATATCACTTCCCAGTTTTGCAAATATTTTATTGAATGAAATTCCTATACTAACAGTCAATCCCAGTTCATTCTTCATCCTGCAGCGAATCTGGTCTGCAATTTCTTTTCCAGAACCATAAAGAACCTGACTTGCTGTCACATCTAGAAAGCACTCGTCCATTCCGTAAGGCTCTACCAGGTCTGTATATTCCTGATAAATCTCTCTTGCCATATTGGAATATTTTAAATACTGTTCATACTGGGGTGGAACCAAAATCAAATCCGGACAAAGTCGTTTTGCCTCCCAGTTAACCATCCCTGTTTTTATTCCTGCTTGTTTCGCTTTCTCTGATTTTGCAAGAACAATTCCATGACGGTTTTCTGTGGACCCGCACACTGCTACTGCTTTTCCCTGTAGCTCTGGGTTCAGCATCATTTCTACAGAAGCATAAAAACAGTTCATATCGCTATGAAGGATTGTCCGATTCATATTCTGTACCCTCTTCCAATTTTTTCTAGCAAGTATTAGCACACTTATTCTTGACAGTTTGCACACTTACCATTATAATTTGCATATAGTCACTGATACTTGCTAACTCTTGCTAATTCAAATATTAGCAACTACATGCACACTTGTCAATAGCACAGTTAGCAAGTTTACGCACACTAAAACGAATGGAGGTCTGACATGAAATCTTTTGGTGCTAAAGTTAAAGAACAACGCGGAAATCTTGGATTAAGTCAGAAACAATTAGCAGAAAAAGCCGGAATGGGTATCCGGACAATTACTTCTTATGAATTAGGCGAAAGAAAACCATACCAGGCACAGCTTTATAAACTGGCAAAGGCACTGGAGGTATCAACCGAGTATCTGCAGAACGATAACATAGAGGATCCATCTTACGGCTTAGACCGCATGGAATATGTAGAAGATATGAGAAAAAATAGCGGAACCAGGGAGGCGTTGGATCTACAGAAAATGCTGGCTGAGAACACAGCTCTTTTTGCAGGAGGCACTCTAAGCGAAGAAGCAAAAGATGCTTATTTTCAGGCAGTTGCCGAAGCATACTATGACTGTAAAAAAGCAGCCAGAAAAACCTTTGGCAAAAAGAAAAATCCACAATAATCTTCTCCCGTAATATAGTCCGAAAGGAGGGAGCTGTTTTGACTATTCAATCCATATCTGAAGAAGTCAGACGGATCCAGAAAAAATATGGTGAATCGGATCCATTCCGTCTGGCACAGGCAATGAAAATTATCGTGGTATTAAAACCGATGGGAAGATATAAAGGGTGCTGCAAAGGATTTTATGTTCAGCACCGCAGAATCAAACATATCACAATCAACAGCGATTTACCGGAAGTGATTCAACGGGTCATACTAGCTCATGAAATTGCTCACTCCGTGCTTCATACAAACATAACAGCTGCGTTTCATGAATTTACACTATTTGACGATACAGATCGGCAGGAATATGAAGCAAATCTCTTTGCTGCCGAACTGCTGTTATCCGATGACTGCGTATTAAATGCATTAAACGAAGACCAGTTTTTCTTTCAGGCAGCCAAAGCTCTTTATGTACCAGCAGAATTACTGGACTTTAAATTTCGTGTCATGAAACGTAAAGGTTATAAACTGGAGTCTCCCATCGTATCACATGGGAATTTTCTGAAAACAATTGAATAGGAGGACTACTGATGAACGAAGATACTATCCGCGATATATACTATGTAGAACATAAATGGAACCCCCATTTTTTCTATCTTTCCCCAAAATCATTTTGCCAGGATCTTGAAAAAAATGGCTCCGATCTATACCTTGACTTGTTCCATGCCATGTATCAGGAAGAGTCTGATTATATTTGTCCATATACGGAAAACGATTTTTCCCTTAGAAAAGAACTTTGCAACAATGGGACAACTATCATCTATCAGCTTATTACTCCATCTCCTGTCCTCTCCCCTCTTACCCGGTGTGCCTATTTCTGCTGTCAATTAGATAAGCAGCAATATTTTTACTATACCTCTGAGCTAACACATACCGGTGATTATCTGCTATGCGGATGGACAAAGGATGAAGCACATCTCATTTTCCATTCAGATGCATCTACACTTGAGGAAGAACTGGAAGAAGTTAAAAAACTTTTTAAGGAGGTAGAACTATATGAGCGGTGTTCAGACAGACTGCAAGGTTTATGTAAACGTAAGAGCAGCCTTCCTTCCAGACGGAAAAATGCTTCCAGAAGAACTTACCTGGGAAGACGGAACGCCTTATACAATTGACCGCATTTTGAATGTGAAACCCTCTGTCGCAAGGAAAGCTGGAGGTCAGGGCGACTGTTATACAATTTTGGTAAACGGAAAGCAAAGCCATCTCTTTTTTGAACGCAGTACAAATTTAACGGGAGCTTATATAGGCCGGTGGTTTGTAGAACGAAAATCTTAACCAAAACCCTTATATAAAAAAGATAGCTGTCATTTTACGATATAATGTCAACTATCTTTTTTATATGGCATCATTTTATATTAACGCATTCCAGATGCACACTCTCCCATATTAATGTCCAGCACCCCTCTGAGCGGCTGGATCAGAGCGTCCTCATACTGGCACTTCCACTGAATCTCCCGGCACATCTGGCCATCCGCCACGCCGTCTATGGTTTCCCCATCCTGAATGGGGTTATCATGCTCCAATATGTACGATGCCACATTGTAGGCGTGGTTTACCACCCAGTTGGGGTCCATGTCGTGGAAGTGGTACTGGAGGTCGGGCAGGAACAGGGTGCTCATGCCCACCGTGTCGATGAGCATATCTTCGGTGCCCTCAATGTTAAAGAAGCGGACATTGACGCCAAAGCGGATGAACCGATCCGAACCTTCAATCTGGTGAGAACGCACATCCTCCGCCAGAAACAGTTTGCCGCAGTTCTGGAAATAGAATGCCTCACAGGTGGGGTATAGCTCCGCCAGAGCCTCCAAAAAGTCGGCATCCAGATTGGCACGCTCCAGCGCCGGAAGCGCCGCAGACAGCATATCGGTGGCTACCACCTGATATTTGCACTCCCGGAAGATCCGCTCCCGGTCCTCCTGGCAGTCCCACATCTGGCTCATCAGGAAGGCATCAAAGCCTTTGCCCTTGAACTTGTCGCATTTCATCACCATCAGCTGCACCGGGCATTTTCCGTCCTTGAACTCTGCAATATGCTCCTGTGCGGCAAAGCCAGCCATTTTCTTATCATAACAGAAGCACTCTGTTGATCCGATGTGCTTCTCCATTACAGCAGTCATTTTTTCTTTATCCGGCATTTCTACCGGCTCTTTGAACAGCATCTGAATGAGATAGGGGCCACCGGGCTGGGGGCCTTTTTTGTCGTTCAGATTTTGCCGGAAAACTTGATTGCTCATTTAGTTTCCTCCTTATAGCAGTAGATTATGTGGCAATGGACAATCACTACTTTGTGTGTGGAGTTACTCCAAAGGCTAAAAAAAGAACCACACAAAACAGAATCAGTCCGATGAAGTTGCGTTCTATCAGCAGTTTTATAGCCATGAGAAGCAGCAGACTACAAACCAGAATAATAATACCGTTCATTTTCTTTCTTCCTCTCTGTTAGCGAACAGCTTCCACCGGAACTCCAGTTCTTTCTGGACAAATTCTTTCGGCAGACCCCGGGGATTGGCGATGAGATACCATACCCGAAAGGTGCGTTTCTTCGGATCTGTTTCCTGCTGGTAGAGCTGATAGCCCGCCTCATCCTCCTGCGTCCACTGTCCTGTCTGCCGCTTGGCCTGCACAAAGGGTTCCACCACCTGGTCCAGTTCCTCTCTGGTGCGGCTTGAGGCCCAGGCATGATCCACATCCTTGGCATGGGACTGGTAGAACAGCAACTTTCCGGTATGGGTCTTCGCCTTGCACTCCGGCGTTCCGCGCAATTCTGCCTGACGGCGGTACTCCTCCATCTGCTCCGCCGTTCCGTACCGTTTCACCATCTGCTCCCGCACATAGATGAACCATCTGTAGTCCTCCGCCTCGGTGAAGGGGGCGCAGACCGACTGTAATGCCTCCACGGGGTCTGCCTCGAAGCGGTCGATGAAGTCAAGGTAGTGGGCTTTGATCAGGGGCAGAAAGGTGTCCAGCAGCCCGGTGTTCAGCCGCAGGTCCTCTGTCAGCATCCGAAAGAATGAACCGCCTGTTGTGGGTTCAATTCTGAAAGAGTAGAGGTAGTCATCTCCCTGCTTTATGATACAGCTGAAACCCACCTCCACATTTCCATGGCCGATTTCGTAGTCTATGTAGTTGTAGCGGCTCCGGTCAAACCAGATCTGATAGGTCAGCCCGTTTTTCGTTTTCTTTTTGAAGTCGCCTTTTTTCAGACGCTTCCAGCCCTTTTCCTCCAGGCCCAGGCCGTTCCATAGGTAGTCCAGAAGTTCCTGGAATATATCTGCCGGGCGTTTTTGTTCCACGGACTTCACCTCCTGATGAATCCTCTTTAATAATCAAGCAGGATGGGCACCTGCTGTTCCTCGGCAAACCGCATGGCCCGCCAGAACATGGAGAAGGCAAACTTGGCAAGGGATTGGGTGTCATACTGGGTGTGTTCCGGGATGTCCGCCTTGCTGTACTGTCCATCCGGGCCCAGGGTCCCGTCTACCGGGTATCCCTCCGTGTCTGCCCAACCAAGGATGGTATCCTCATCTGCCTGCCATGCCAGCTGGTTCAGCTTTTCCAGTTCCTTCCGCAGTCCGCCCAGGGTGGCGATCATCGCCTGATCATCGGTGGGCAGAGGCGCCTGAAAGAAGAAGGCATCCGCCAGAGGCAGCCACCAAGTTGCGCCCCGAAGCAGGGACCACACCCGCTCCTCGTCCGATGCAAGACGGGCGACCAGAGGATGCTCCCCGAAGATCCAGTCCTTCTCCACGGTGGAAGGCACCGGTTCCTCGTATGTACGACAGGCGGCCACCAGCAGCATAGCGCCGAAGGCATCCCAATCCGGCTTGTCGGTGTAATAAGGTTTCTCATTATCTTCAAGCCAGGGAGCGTAGGGGGGCTGGCCCGGCTGAGAAATGGCGCTCAAGATCTGATCCCGCCAGTTCTCCACCGCCGCCTGAACCTCAGCCGGGGACATTTCTTCCTCGTTATCAGCAGGTTCCCCATCCGGGGTGATGCAGTTGAAGGAGTATCCGTTTTCCTCCGCCCACTGCTGGACAACGGTTTTCCAGTTGTGAGAATAGTACCGGGTCAATGTTCCGGCGTAGATGTCAAGTCCCATAGTATTGCCTCCGTTTCTGTTCGGTCAAAACCGTTCCAGGGTACAGTCGTGCCCGGAATGGTCTGTATCCAAAATGATTTCCACAATGGTGTCCATAGTCACTTTTCCGAGATTACGGACGCTTTTTTCATAGGCCAACCACTGGATGTGGATGGGCTGTCCATACTCATGCCGTCCAAAACCGCCCCGGAGAATATCGTTGAAAGCGTTCAGGTTCCGACCGTTCTTCCGGTCCAAACCAAAGGTAAACACCCGCTCCACCTCGTCATAAAAACCAGCCATGTTAGAAAAGCGGCGACCGTCGATGGTGAACTTCTGCCGCTGTGGTTGCTCCGCTGTAAACACCCGGTCAATCTGCTCCAGATTATACTCCAAGATCCAGCCATGAAACTGATGGTAAAGCGGCAAAAGCAGTTCTCTGGAACTGCCCAGCACATCCAGCCCCCGGTCATCGTACAGGTGGTAGAGGAACGGTCCAGGCCCTGTCAGATAGACGCTGGACACAAAGCCGGCCCAGCCTCCGATATCTCCCAGAATGATCTCCTGCAAAAGTTGCTCCGGCTGAAAGGTAATCCCGCTGAGATCCCAGTAAAACTGCACTTGTGCATGGGTATCCCCATCTTCGTCCAGCTCTATGACCGGAAGTTGCTCATTGGGAACCGGGAGTCCCATTCGCTGCCGGATAACGGTCAGCAGGGACTCGGCAGGTTCTTCATCGGGATATCCGTCGATCCGCAGAAGGTCCGGCACCTCCGGAAGTGCCCGATAGATCGCGGCGGCCCGGTCCAGCGCCCCCTGAACATAGGCGGGGTTGGTTCTCAGCTTCGCCGCACTCCTGTCCAGATAGATTGGTTCCTCCCCGCCGATCTCAAACCGAATGCCTACCGGCGCATGGTAGAACAGAGGGTGTTCCAGTTCAGCCATGCCCAGCTTATGTAAAATATCTTCAAACCGCTTTGCCAGCATAGTATCCCTCCGCCTTATAACATTTCATACAGCAGGGCAACGTCGCCCCGCACCAGTTCCAGATGGGAGCGCAGCGTTTCAAGCCCGCTTTGCACCGCCTCGGTGGGCAGGTCCCAGTCAGGGGCAATTTCAGCGGCCAGCTCCGGGAGGTCCCACTCCCGCAGAGCTGCCAGCATATTATACGCCAGATCTCGCTCCAGCAGAGCGCAGTCCAGGGTGTCCTCCGTCTGGGGAGCAGGAAAACGGACATCCAGATCCAGCTCGCTCTCACACCAGTCCCAGATGGCCATATAGACCACGCCGGAGCAGTCTCCGTTGGACAGTTCCTGCCGCTGGCCGTCTTTGAGAAGATAAAAGGATGCAATCTGTGACATGGTGATTCCTCCTGCAAGTTAATCTTACGCGTCTCCTCTTTGCTCCAGCAAAGCAAAAACTTCATTCATATCCATTTCGAACATGACACTGTTTGCCTGCACCGGTGCAAAGTAGTAGGCAACTTTTTCTGCGCCAAATTCCTGCTCTATCTGCTCCCATTCTGAAGTGGGATAAATACAGAAAGCGAGGGTATCGCTACCGAGCGAGCCCATATACCAGCGGAGCTGATACTGCGGCGACAGATACTCCTGAATACTTCTCAGTGTAGTGTCACGGTCGGTACAATCATCTGCGTAGGGGATCGGTGCGCTGACACCATTCTTTTTCATAAAAATATCAACACCGCGTTCTTTTTCTGTTTCCACACATTCAAACTGAATTTTATCTTCATCAGGCAGTTTTTTATTGAAGTATTCGATGATAGATTCATCAAAATCTCTCCAGTCCACCCAGATCAGAGCATCGCTTTCCCAAAATTCGTCCTGATGTTCCTCAGGTTCCGATAAAAACTTTCTGATTTCTTCCATACCGCTTTCCTCCGTTTTGTTTTCTTACTGTAATTTATTATATCTTTTTCAGATACTCCCGGGAAGCATTCGATGAACTCCCGATTCCGCTTAGGGACATCGAACCCCCTCCGATAGGGGAAGAACCCCTCTCGTTCCACATCGTCCAGCAGCTTCGGCAAGTCGGAAAACCGGGCGAAGAACGGCAGGGCATAGTCCCGGATCTGCCCGGAAATCTCCTGGATGGAGCGTTCCCGCTCCAGCAGAGTAGATACCTCATAGCGGGGGAAGTCATCATACCGGTGGGTCAGCCGGGCGATGGAGGTACCAACGATACCATCATAGGTTTCCTCCGTCCCTTCCTGCTCACTGCGCCACTGGGCAATCACCGGGGAACTCACATCGAAGAAGGCAGTAAAAGTGGTGGAGCCAAAGCAGATAGAGGGGGAAAAGTAAAAGGAGAACACAAAGATGCCGTCTTTTTTGTAGATGTCATTTTTGCTCTTACGGTATTTGTAGCCCAGCGGGATCAAAGGCTCCGCGATCCGCTCACAGGTATAGACGAAGATCTCGCGGGGCTTGGTTCCCTTGGGAAAATCCTTCTTCTCCATGTTGCCACCTCAATCAAAATCCATCCAGACCAGGTGCTTTCCGCAGTGGAGGCACTGGAACAGATAGCATTGCAGGTGCCCGCCATTGACGGATTCCCGGATCATATCTTTCTGCTCCTCGTCCCACATGGGATCGTCCAGCACCTCCTCCAGCACACCCAGTGCCCGCAGTTCTCTGGCACCCACATAGCCCAAAAAGGCACAGTAGTCGCCGCAGTGAGCACGCCAATATTCCTGCTGCCAGCCGGAGTAGCCGGGGGTGCGGTGGATCAATTCGTCCAGCTTCTCCGGATCGTCTACACCATCATCCAGAGAGAAATCATCTTGAAAACTACCGTCATATTTCCGGACCGCTTCGCCGCTGGCGATGCACTCTGGGCACAGATATGCAATATCCTCCACTGAAAAGAACGGATTTGTATAGAAAACATGGGTCGTCTTGCCACAGCAGTCGCAGACAACGCCATCCGCGGACTCCTCAAAAGCGCCGGTTTCCAAAGGGTAGGGGTGATACCGGAAGGCGGGCAGACCCAGCTGGGCCCGCCGCTCCTTCTCATTCTGCTTTTCCTCTGGTGTTTGGGGCTTGGGGATGGCGTAGTGATTGCCCCAATTTTCCGCATAGTCCTTCAAGACTCCCAACCGCTTGAGGGTCTTCTTGTCGGAACGATTTCCAATTTGGCAGAGCAGTTCGTAGGCATCCTTCTTGAAGTCCAGCAGATCATACACATCCACCAGCACTTCCTTGGCCTGCTTGTCTTCCGACAGCTCCAGTTTCTCCTTGAAGGTATAGAGAGCACGGACACTGTCTGGATCTCCTTCTGTCTCCCGAAACTGCTTTTGGAGTTCAATATATTGCTTCAGGTATTCGTTCATGGTCACAATCTCCCATCAATCCCACCAGAAGTACCAGACGGTGGACTGCCGCAGCACATCCGCCAGATTGCCCACAGTGGGGTCATCCTGCTCCTGATCCACGATGTCCGGGCAGAAGCCGTACTGCTCTGTGGCAACTTCCATAGCCTGCTCCTGGGAAACAGGGGCCGGGAGCAGGAACTCCAACTCATCGTGGCTCATAGCGGCGGGGATGGCACCATGCTGCTCAAACCAGTATTTTGCCACCGCCATCAGTTCCGGCGTATCGGGACACTCGTTCCAGTTCCCAAAGGGCAGGTAGGCGAAGATCTCCCAGGGGTTCTTGACCGGAATTTTGGCCAGAATGAGCGGATAGGTCATGTGGCTATCCGAATCCCAATAGCAGGAGAAGCGGTCATTGTCATAGCCGCCCTCCATCTCGCCCAGGACTTCCTCCTCCCAGTCCATGTCATCGTCCTCGGCTTCTTCCTTACGCTGGCCGGTCAATTCCTCCAAAACCGCCTTTCCGTCCTTGACGGGAGCGGCCAGCATCTTCTTCCGGTACTCCATTACCGTTTTGAGGTCAAATTCATAGAAGTCCGCATCATGCTCCGGATCGGCGTTCATTACCAGACACTCCAACAGCGTTTCATCATCCGCCTGGATAAGCACGGGAACAAAGCCCTCCCGTACCCCCAGCCGCTGGGCGTAGCTGTATGCCGACCTGATGGGGTCATCATCCTTCATGGAGGGGAAATAGGTACACTCGCAGTCCAGATACTCCATGATGGCCTGGGCCACCTCGGAAGGCTCCAGCGTGTCCCCGTCGAAGTCCTGTCCCTGCCAGTTTTCAAAACGTTCCCCGATCACCTCTGCCATAACCTGATAGTAGTCCTCGTCAAAGGGGATGAACAGGTAGGCTTCGTCCTGGAACTCAGCGGAGTGATACCGCTCCGGGCCGAAGAAGCGGAGGGCGTTGTCGTCAACATCGGCAGGATAGTAGGGGCTGTCGCCCTCTCCGTAGTAATAGCCTGCAAAGGCACGGCCTTGCTGATTGAATAGCACAGAGAACAGACAGCCGTCCAGCTCATCCCGGATAAACTCCCGCAGATCCACACTGGCAGGGTCAGCTTTGACCTGTTTGGCCACTTCGCTGTATTCTTTCAGGAAGTCCTCACCCATCAGGTCGTGCTCCATGCACCAGCGCAGGTAGATGGCCATGTGGTTATAAGCATTGATGGGGTCAATAGGCAGTTCCTTCTCCTCAATGCTCTCAAGGTGATAGGAATCGTCGTCCATCTCACCGTCAAAATCATCATTGGAAAGGGTGCCACGGGTGATAGCATTCTGGCGAGTGGGGTTTACGACAAAACTGATCCCCCTCATCTTGTTCAGCAGAGCGTCTACATCATGTTCCAGTTTATAGTCCAACTCGTCCTCATAAAGCGGAATGACCTGATAGAAGTTGACCTCCTCGCCGCCCGGCAGAGTGCAGACCTCGCTGCCATCCTCCGTATCCTGGAGACCGATCAGGGTAGCAGTACACAGTTTGGTGTTGTCTGCAAATGGTTCCCGGTTCTCCACCGTATGACCATGCCCCAACCAGCTGTCACAGTTGATGGGCAGACGGGCCAAGGATTTCAGCAGGCGGATGGGCCAGTACCACTTTTCGTCTTTCATGGACTCCTGATCCAACTTCCAGTCCGCAGGCAGCGCGATAGCCAGCTCCGCCCGCTCCAGCTTGTATTCCGCCAGTTCCACCGGCACATTCATCCGGTGGGCACCCATACCCATGGTGACCAGGGTGTAATAGTCCCGCTCCTCAGTGGGCGGCACCATGCAGATGTCCACATGGATGTCGGGAGAAACCAGCTCGTGGAACACATTCTCGACCTTGCCGAAATACTGCTCAATGTGCCCCTCGACGGCCTCCATCTCCTCCTCGGTGTAGACTTCGGGATTACTGAATTCTTCCTCATCCTGCGTGTCATCATTGTCTGAGTGGTCGCAGCTGTCATCCTCCGGATCTCCCTTTATAGGCTCGTAACTGATTTTCAGGGTCATCTGCTCCTCCGGCAGAGAGACGCCGGGGCTGCGGGTGATGGTGTGCTTATCGTCCGCGGAAAAGCCGATAGTCTCGCCGTCTTGTAGCGTCACATCACACGCCAGCACATAGGAGGCAAGGCTTGCCAAAAAGTCCCGCAGTTCCTCCGGCTCGGCGTCGGTGTTCAGCACCTCCATCTCCTCCTTGCCAAATACATCCATGCCGTAGGTGTAGCCGTTCAAGCCATCCTCGCTCCGGTACAGGCCGAACCAGACCCAGTTGAAGATGGGCAGCTCGTCCTCTTTGAGCATATCGGCAAAGCCCTCGTAGAACCGGGGCTCAAACACCACGCCGCTGGTGTAGACGCCGGTGGCATAGCTCTGGCGGCAGCAAGCGGCCATCAGCTTGGTGAAGAGCTTGCCCTTCTCCAGAACCTTTTCCTCTTTGCCCAGCACCGCCACCATGATATGGGCACAGTGCTCCCTGGCGATTTTCACCGCATCCGGCCACATATAGTTGTTTTCCGCATTTACCTCGGCCTCACCACCGGGGATAGGGGAGGAGGCCAGGCTGACGGCGGCCAGCATATCGCCTACTTCAAACACCAGGGCGTCATCGTCCTTTTCCTCGCTGGCGTCGTATTCATCCACGGTGATGTCCCATTTTTCCTTCATGTCCCGGATGAACTGCTCTTTATCCCATTCTGCCTTGGACAGGAGGACAAAGCCGGTGAAGACGCCTGTGTGGCTGTTTTCCTCCCCGTCAGCGTCATCTTCCTCGTCGAGATCGTCTGTATCTTCTTCATCCGGATCATACAGGGATTCATGCTCCAGTCCCCGGATAAATTCCTCAAAGCTGTCTGCCAGATGGGAAATTTTATAGTTATTTTCCTGATCCACATGGACCACCGCAGGCTCTCCCTGGGGACCGCAAGCCCGGTAGTCCAGGAAAACCATATCGTGTCCGGCGCTGGGACAGTCGCAGATGGCCACGCCGATGGCGGGATACTCCCACTCATCGATCATAAACTGGCTGCCCAGCTCTCCGCAGAGGGAGCAGCTCTTTTCTCGCCCGATGCCGAAAATTCCGGTGATGGCCACATGGTCCTCTGCCCAACAGGTAGGCTCATCGCAGGGATAGCAGGTATTCACCGGAATGCCGCCGTTGTGCTGCTTCATCAGCCAGATGTAGGCGGCGGGCAGCTTGTAGCCCAGTTCCTCCTCCACGCTGGCAATCAGCTCATCGGAAGGCGGCTCACTGACATATTCTTTCAGTGCATACCAATTATCATCCCAGAAGTTGGTGAGGTCGAAGCCCTCAAAAGGGGTATTACCAGGCACGAATTTGGCCTTCTTCCGGCCGCGCTGGCGTTTCCGGATCTCCGCCTTACACTCCCGAATCACCGCCGGAGCGTCCTCGTCTTCCGGGTCCAGTTCTGCCCAACGCTGGGCGTAGGGAATGGCCTTTGCCTCCTGGCCATAGAGATACTGATAGCCGTAGGCCATCCGCATATTCCACTCCGCCTTGTCCTGGCCTTCCTCCCGGACGGACTCCAACACCTCAATGGCCCTCAGGAGGGCTTTGTCTCCCTTGGATTTCAAAGTACCTTCGTCATGGTCCCCGATGATGGCGTAGTTCTCCAGTGCACGGGCCAGGGCGTAGGCGGTGCGGTAGTTCCTCCAGTTCTCCGGGATGGCATTCAGTGCCTGGATACAGCGGGTGTACTCGTCCTCGTCGTTCCACTGCTCCAGCTGAGCGAAGAATGCTTCGGCGTTCTGTTGGGTATAAGGAATATAGTCCATGCCCGTAAGCGTTTCATCCAACTCGTCATCCTGATTCTCAGTTTCTGGCCCATCATCTTGTTGCTTTAGGGGTACAGAACCGGCTTCACGGCGGAAGGTGTGGAAGATGGCCCATGGGATGTCCGTGCCTTCAAAGAACTCTTTCGCCATGTTCAGCGCCTCTTGGATGTCCCAGGCGATGAAGTCCACATAGCCGCAGTAGCGGCCGGTGGCCCCGCCGGTGAGAGTGAGCACTTCCGATCCTTCATCAGTGGTAAACACTTCTTCCAGCTTGTCTCGGAAGTCGAAGATCTTCTGACTGCCTTCCTCCTCCCGCAGGGTATCCAGGGGATAGCAGAAGAAGCCCGCCACCGTGCCATCGGCATGGAGATCGTCCATAAAATCATTGTCGGCATTCAGATAGCCGTTGATGAGCGGCACACAGCAAGTGGAGCCCACCATGGTATCCAACCGCCAATCGGCGTCGGGATCTTCATTGGGTTCCATTTTGTAGCCAAGGTAGCTCTCCAGATAGGCTTCCGGGTCGGTGGAGAGTTCCAGCCCCCGCTCCTTCAGAGCGTCGGGAAGCTGAGACAGGAGGAAGGACGGCTCTGTCTTGGGTTCCTCCAGCACATCAAAGCTATCTATGTATCTCATGTGGGGGATCTCGCCCAGCACCTGGTCGGTGAGGGTGGTGAGCATCCACCAGGCCCTACTTTCCTCCTCCCGGAGCATAGGCAGCAGCTTTTCACAGTAGGCGGAGATGGAAAAGCTGTTTTCGCCCTGCTTCTCCAGCCAGATCTGCACATCCTCCCCGGAGATATCCCAGCCATCGTCGGTGCGCAGTCCGATGTTTCGGATGGGCTGACGGCCCACAAGGATGTTCCAGTGCTCCAGCACCTCCTTGGGGGCATGCTTCTGGAAGTAGATCAGCTCAAACAGTTTGACCTTATCACCCTCCGGGGTGAGGATCAGCTCGTACTTCTCGCCGTTAAATCCCATTTCAAAGGAGATTTCATCAAAGACCAGATTCAGGGTTTCCTGCATTTGGGCCACGAGTTCGGCACCGCGGGTGTGATCTTTGTCCTCATCCATCATCTGGCGCAATTCTGCTTCCATTTCCGCAAAGGTTTCCCACCAGTCCTCTGTCCGCTCCCGGAAGCACTCCGAGAACTGCGGCAGGGAAATGCCCTTCTGGCACCAGTCAATCAGTTCCTCAATGTCCTGTTGGGTGTTGAGCTTAGGATCATCACCGGGATGCAGTTCCAGAGCTTTTTCAAAATACCGAAGAGCCCGGCCTTCCTGATCCAGATAATAATAGGCATATCCCATGCGGAAATTCCAGGAATAAGTGTCTCCAAATTTCTCCTCTTGGGACTGCATCAGTTCCAGTGCCCGGTGAAGCAGCTTTCTTCCCTCCGGCTCGCTGGGGTTCGCCAGATTGTTGTAGGCCCGGGCCAGTTCCATATCGATTTCCGGGGTACGCTCTTCGGCAGGAATAGCCTCCAGCGCGTTAATGATCTTCTGGTGTTCGTCGTTTTCATGCCACTTCTGGCACTGCTTCAAAATATCCATATCAGGCTCCTCCTCATCCTGTTCCGGTTTCCAGCCTTGAATCTGCTGAAACACACCACTCTCGTCCCGCTCAAAAGCGCAGGGGGCGGGCGTATGCAACAGCGAAATGATGTCGGGATCGTCGTTGCAGATCGTATTCAGCTTGTAAATCCCGGCATTGTTGGGATCATCCATGTACGCCTCGCTCTCGTCACCAGCGGTAAAGCGCCAGCCGCTGTCCCAGCCGCCGTCCGGCTCCTCCCTGTAGCAGTAGCCCACCTTGCGGCCCTCTACTGTGATGCGGTTGGTGGCGATACAGCCATCGGCGCCCTCCCAGTCGGGCAGCAGATGTTTCACATCTTCCGCCTTTACATGGTAGTTCCGATTACGGCCGGAGGCTTCGTACAGCTCTTTCCGCAGCATCTCCACCTGATAAGCCATATCTGTGATCTCATCCTCGCCCATCATCTCGCTGATGTCGTATTCCAGCGGGGCATGGACAAAGTCCGCCAGGGCCTTATTCATGGCGTCGTGCTCCTCCGGCGTAACCGTGATGCGGATACGGCGGGCGGGGGTGTTGTACTCGTCCAGATCCTGAAGGTTTACACTGCCACTGACGCTGCACTCCAGCAGGATGGCGGCCAGGTCGGTGACCACATCAATGGCGAAGTGGAAGTCCATCTCCACGCCATCGGAATGTGTAAACTCCAGGTACTCCACGGTTTGGCGAAAGTCCCAGTTCTGCTTGTCCAGACCGATCTTGGCGAAAATCTCGCTGAGGGGGATCTCCTCCTTTTTCTGATCCTCTAAAAATGCCACAAGGTTCAGACTGTCATCGGAACCTCCGATAAAGTTGCCCCAGTATTTTTTGATATACATTTTCCGCACCTCCTGTTCTGAATCCAGTCGATCAATGAGCTGATTCAAGTGTTCCAACCACTCAGGAGCGATCTCACCGCTATCCTCGTTCTTCCAAAGATCCACAATCTCACGGATGCCGTCCTCGTCCGGCACCTCGTTTTTGATGTCGGTGAGCTGCCGCAGCAGGAAGGCAATGGCTTCTTTGGATGCTGTGAAACCGGTGATTTTATCCCATATAGCTTCTTCATGATCGTAGTCCAGCTTGCTGTTATCCTTCCATTGGAAATACAGCTCAGCCAGAGCCATAGCGGTGTTATCATAGAGAAAGTCGATGTCGGAGAGATCTTCTCCCAACATACCTTCCTCTTTCATCAGTTCGATCATCTCACCCAGATCCATTACCGGATGCTCCGGTACATATTCATTTTTGAGGATGTTCAGTACATCCAGCCCTTCGTCACGCTCTAATGCTTTTATACCCCATGCTCCCATGTCGGCACCTCTCTTTCTTTATTTCGTATCAAGCTTCTATTGTCAATCATAGTTCTCCAGCCGAATGATAGGCCGATAAAAGTCATAATCTCCGTTTAGTTCATTGTCCTCCTGCACTTCCGGCTTACAGTGAGGCGAACAGGGTAGGAAACCGAGAAATGGGCCCAGCCCACCACAGATATTGCATCCGCCGTCACCGCCGCAGGTGGTAAGCCTATCAGCCTGCACCACTTCCCGCATATAGGGATCGTAGGCGATGGACAGGCCGAAGAAGTTGGGTTCCTCCATGTCATAGGGCCGGTTCTCATCCTCATCCATGTCCTCAAACCAGTGCAGATGCATGGAGTAGTCTAACCCATCTCCCCATGGGAACAGGGTCCGACATCCGCCGCCACACAGGTAGGCCCACTCGTCCGCCGTGGGCAGCGAAAGCCCCTGCTTTTCCAGCCTGGCAAGAAGCGCATCGTAGTCTGTGCGGTTATAGATCCAGGTCTGAAATCCATCTTCTGTCCGTTCTATGCGAGCCGACTGATGCAAGGTAAGACTGCTGCTGTCACTCCAGGCAAAATCACGGAATTCCTTCAGCCAGTCAGGGTGGGCAGTCAGCCTGGGATCGTCCATTTTGACTGGCTCCCAGTTAATTTCCTCCAGCTCCCGGCCCACCAGCATGGGTCCAATGGCCGCCTGCCGAACAGGAGCCATGCTTTCCCGGATCATCTCCTCCGGGTTCTGCGGTTCCATCTCCCACTCCTGGAACAGATAGTCCAATTCCTCCCGGCTCTCCTGATTCAGTCCCACGGCAAACTGCTCCCAGCCCAAGGTGACGGTATCGCCGGGGACAAAGACGAACTCCCGGCCATCTTTCTCGAAGATGCCGGTGATGCAGCTCTGACCCCAACGGTCAAAGGTATGTAGACCGAGAAAGGTCATATCATAATGAGCAGCCAGGCTTTCCATCAGCGCCTGCTTCTCGGTGGTATCCATTTGATTGAATTGGGGACGGGACAGTTTTTCGTTCATGGCAAGTCCTCCTTCGATTCGTTTTGCGTGTTCCAGCAGATAGCTCCGGCCATCCTGCTTGGCCCGTTCCAAGTATTGTGGAAGCAGGTCGGAATGGATGACATCCAGCGAGACCAGAACAGCGATCCGCTGGTATTCCTGAAGTTCAGGAGGGTAACAGTTGCGCTCCCAAAACAGCGGAGCGAACTGTTCCACACAGTCAGGACGCAGAGCGGGCATCGCCAAAAGCGCCCGACGGCTCACATATTCATTGGGGTCCTTTGCGAAATTCAGAATTATATCCCTGACTTCCTGACTACATGAGCATTCCGGCAGATAGGCGGCAAACTGCCACTTGGCCTCATTCTCATTGGAGGCTACGGCCCTGCGGCAGAGGCACTCAAACCATTGTGGATGGGAAGTGGTCTCCTGTATAACCCCCTCCGCTTCGTTGTCCCTGGCTATCAGATAGACCATCTCATCCAGCAGGACGCTGTCTGCCGTTTCTGCATCCATTTGGGTCAGCACATGGCAAAAGGCATCAAAAATATCATTCCATGCAGGGTAATCGACCTCCCACTCACCGCCAATCTCCTCGGTGTTTTTTCCGGGATAAGTGATTTCCTGCCACTGATGAAATTTTCTTGCCTGCTCTAGCAGGCACTCCCTGATGTCCTTTGCCATACGCTTACCTCACAATTCTCTGCACAGTTTTCCCAGTTCCAATGCCTGTTCCACAAGGTCCAGGAGCAGGCTGGAAAAATTCTCGGCAATCTCCTTCAGATCGGCATAGTCACAGTTACAGCCCCGGACTCTGCCGCTCTCCAAGTCGATAAATACGATACTCCCGTCACCCAATCCTCCGATTGGAAAGGCGGGACCGTGGTCATATTCGCTCATGTAATCCTCATAAGCCTCTTGAAAAATCGGGTAGGCTTTTTCCAACTCTTTCAGTGTGAAAATCCACGGCTCTGCCAAATAGCAGCCGCCGAAGTTCAAAAGTAGCCAGCGGTACTCTGCGGGGATGGGAGTATACCTGCTTTCAAATCGTTTCACAGCATCCTCCGGTTCTGGGCAGGTACCCTTTGTGAAGGGGCTTACTTTATAAGCAGTTTGAATTTTACTGCGGTTTTTTTCCAAATTCATGTCATGCATTGTATTTCCCTCACAGAGCATCCAGGTTTTCCTGTAAATCGCCCTGCATCAAGTGCTGGGCAATGGCTTGGTTCAGTGGCTTATGGGGGTGATAGGCTGCCTCCTCTACATCGTGCAGACACTCCTCCATCAGTGCCTCCGGAGAAATGCCTTCCCGTTTGCCATAAAGATGGCCGAAGGCATAGCACACGGACTTGAGAAAGCCGAAAATATAGTCATGATTTCCACGCATACTGGGCAGGTCATTGAACGAGCCCATGCCGCCGTATGCCCGAAGATGGTGGGCAACCTCATGGCGCTGGATCCAGTCCTGAATATCCCTCTCCAGCCAGTCAATCCAGTTTTGAAATTCTGGATGGTCTGCCAGAAGGATGGAGCGCAGACAGGTCAGAGCTTCGGTATAAATATCTGTCTGTTTCATCAGAACCCTCCTGATTCTTTTAACGCTCCATCATAGGTGTGGCTTTCCCAGATGGCCTCAAATTCCGCTTTCTCTATGACGCAGGCGTGGAATTCCTCGCCCCAGACATGGGCGTTCAGTTCCTCCACAGTGGGGACGGGCGTGATTTCAATAGCTCCATCGTAAAGGTCGGGTATGTTGCGGGTGCAGCCGTCCCTAAAGATGTCAATGGAGCGGAGGGCCAGCCGCTCATTTCCGGTATCCACTTCATAGAGGATCACCAATGGTTCTCCCTCCGGTGCGCCCTCCCAAAAAAGTTTGATGTACTCGATCATCTCGATTCCCTCATCGTATCATTTGAAATAATAATACCAATTCCCGCCAAATTCCCGGTCACATTCCTCCTGGGAGGCAAAGGTGCAGTCCTTGATTCCCTCAATGGGGTAATGACGCTTTATCAGCTTCCCTCTGTGATAGGAATTGATCTGTTCCGTCAGGCCGCTCCGCCGCGCCGTCTCTAATTGTGCATCGGTGGCAAAGATGTAGGACACAAAGTAGTTGTCCGGCTGGATGTAGCAGCCAAACTCAATGGCCTGCTGGATGTCATCGAAGTGGTGTTTCACAGTCTCCATGCAGGCTTCTATTACTTTTTGCCATACGAACTCCTGCTCCTTATTTCTCATGTTCCACCTCTCCTTTGCCCAGATAAGTCCGCATCGTTTTTTCATTGTCACAGGCCGCTCGGATCATTTTGGACAACAGCATCAGGTCATCGATGTATTGGGAGTATACGCAGAACACATCTTCGTCGGAGTCGAAGTGAAACAGATCCACGCCGCTGTTATTTTCCTCGAACTCCTGGATCACGCCCCGGGCAAGCCGCTCCCAGTCCTCGCTGTTGCCAATCAGTCCCAGCCGTCGGAATTCCTCTGTCCGGAACCCGTCACTGATTTTCAGCAGAAGGGAGATCGCATAGGGGTGGTGGGGGATGAGAAAGAATGGCGCGATCTGCTCCAGCTTCGCCCAAATTTTGAAGGGCGGGCGCGGATCAGGTATCCATGGCAAGATTTCCCATTCGTCCTCCGGTCGGTTTCCGTATTGGCAAAGGTCTTTCATAGTGTTCTCCTCATTCGATGTCGTTTCGTTCTTCTTTCACATCCAGTGGAGCGCCGTCCAGAGATGTGATCTGTGACAGTTCTGTTTCAGTCAGATTCTTCAGGAAAATGCAGTATTCGTCCGGGTGGCCTCCCACAAATTCCATTTTAGGCATTCCGATCTGCTGTGGGTCGGTGATCCACAGGCAAGGCTCTCCTGTTGCCCAAAACCGAGTCAGAGTAAGAATTTGGCCGTTGTAAATTACTTTCTGCTCCATCCTCATCCCTCCTGTAACTTCTTCAGCAGTTTCACGATCCGCTCCCGGTTCTTTGCGGTTTTCATGAAGGTGGGGAGATGGTCAGCCTGGGTCATTTTCGCTCTTCCCATCGGCTTTTCCCGCAAATCGGCACTGAGATAGTTGATCAGATAGGCAAGGTGCTCCCGGTTGAGGGCCCAGACTGGCTTACCCTGGAAGGAGGTCAAAAACCAAAGTTCCAGGCCGAAATAAGGTTCTCGTCCGTCCTGAATATCAGCAATATAGGAGAAAGCCTCTGCTGTTTTATGAACTTCTCCCGACATGGTTGTTCCACAATAGGGACAGGCCACATGGAGAACGGAAAAGTGCTTCCTTTCCTCATCTTCAATATCCACCCGGTAGTACCTGCCGCAGTTTTTGCACTGGTTATGGACATCGTAGCGGTAAATCGTCCGGTCACGGGTCTCCTGATGGCCGCAACTCAAACAGCGGAAATAGGCGTTATCCTCATCCGCTGTCACCACACCCGCGCCGTGGCACTTGGGGCATTTCACCTGAATGCCGGAGGTCAGGGCGTTGTATGCACTGTATGTAAAGTAGGGTTTATCGACGATTCGGCTCATGCGCCCACACACTCCTTTCATCCGTCTTTCTCTAAATAAAATCCCCATACGCAGTTGGAGAACTCTCCAGCAGCAAAGCGGTGGATCTGCCCATCAATCTCTACCTGCCAGACCTCGAAGGTATGGTCTTGGTGATAGATGGGGTCTTTGATTTTTACCCGCTTGCCGGTGGTTTGCCAGTCGTAGTCAAAGATGTTCACACCGAACAATTTGCATTGACCGTCCGGGCCAAAGGTTTCATATTCCCAAGCCATGTGATGCCTCACAATTCCGTGCGCTGCCAGCCGTTCAGCCGCTCCTGCACCGCATCAATCTTCCAGCCTTCGCCCACACGCTTCATAAGAAAGCGGCGGTCAAAGCCGATGTTTTTCTCCCTGGTGTAGATGTAGAGCTTGTTTTTGGTGATCTGCTCTGCGTCAAGGAATTCTTCCCCGTTGTAGGTGCCCTGGGCGCTGTATGAGAGGCCCAGAGGTCGATAGCCCGGACGGGGCTTTTCGTTCACATACTTCTCCCAGATCGCCAGCAGGCGGGGCACCGCCTCAGCATCTTCAAACCCGGCCTGCTCCATATACTGCTCCCATTCTGTCATTTCGGCAAAAAAAGCGGACAAGATTCTGCGACATTCCGCCGCCGCCTGTTCATCCAGCTGGACGGGCTTTTTGGCCTTTTCCCGCTGGAGCCGGGAGAAGTGTTCCATCTGCTCCTTGGCAAATTGCACATGGGCCACCGGCTTGATATAGTTGTTGCCGGCGATGGCCAGCAGGCCCTCGTATGTCACAGCGGTATGGTCAATCTGGATGTGGGAGAGTTTGGAGATGGAGGCTGCCTGGAGCAGACCGGCATCATCCAGCCCGGTGCGGTTAAGGGTCAAAAGATCCAGCTTGCAGCCTTGCAAGGCGGACAGGCCCCTGCCGTGAATGGCGGAATTGCCGTCCAACAGCAGATAGCGTAGCTTTGGCATAGCGGAAAAGACGGGGAAACAGGCGTCAGTGAGCGCGCCGTCCTCCACACCGAAATTCACCATGCTTTTGTGCCCGGCAAAGGGGGCAAGCAGTTCATCCGTCGCCGGATAATCTTTCACATGGAATCCCACCAGGCTGTAACCGGCCAGCCGCTCCATGAGTTCCATGGTCAGCTCCGGAATTTCAAATTTCTTTTCTCCGTCTAAGGTCAGGACACCGTTTTCCCAGTCCGCTGTCCGCGCCCGTTTTGGTAATTCCATAGCGTGCCTCCTTATTCCTGCTCTTTGTAACTGGCTTCAATGTCGATGAAGCGCACATACACGGCGCAGACTTCGCCCTTGGCGTCATAGCCGAAGTAGACGGGATAGTAACCGTCACCCCAGCCGGAAGCGAAGATGGGCAGGTTGCAGTCCGTGTCCGGCACCGTCCAGTTGAGCCAGTCGCCGTAGTCCCCCTGATATTTTGGGTGGGCTTGGGCGTTTTCCTCCAGTAAGTCACAGAACAAGTCGTTGTAGGGGTCGATGTCCGGGTCCACCTCCAGCCGCTTGGCCCAGTATGTCTTGAAGGCCGCCTGGGTCTGGATGTCCGCAATACACCCCATCCCGGCATCCACGCCGAAACCGAAGTAGTCGTCATCTCCCAGCGCCGTGTCCAACTCCTCGTTGCCCACCATGCCCAGCTCATAGCGGACAGGCTTCTTCTGAGAAACCTCCACCTTGACGCAGGCGTAGCGGTCGCCGTATTGTTCGCTGGGTACCACGCAGATTTTCACGGGATAAGTTCCGGCGGGGATCGTTTGAAGGAACGGCAGAGTGTCCTCCAGTTCCACCAGCGGATCACAGGCGAAGATCTGCCCGGTGGGGAAATGGACGGCGCCGATGTCCAGTACATCCACCGCCATGTTCCCAATCACTTTCTCTGTGAAATGGGCCTCCAAGTCATCTTTACAGGTCAGTTTATCCTTGATTGCTTCGTATTTGTTCAGCCATTCAGTTATAGGCATATCAGTTTCCTCCTGTTGATTCTGTTTCTTGATGTACAGACTCTTTGAGCCATCCCAGTAGCAGTTCACACACCGGCCATCCTGAAAATGATGGCCACAATTCGGGTAGCCATAGAGAATATGGGCACATTCCGGGCACAGCCCCATCATCTGTGAGGAGCCTTTGAAAAACAGGCTGCCGCACTCATCACTAAGGGCCAGTTCTTTTTCTGCCATAGGGCTCACCAGTCCCGTTCCCGGATGGCCTCCTCGGTGTCAATAGGGATGCCAAACCACTCCAGAATGTAGGCCACGGTTGCCGCGATACATTCCCGTGCCACCGTTTCGATCTCGCTGTCGTGCTCGTCAAACTCCTCCTGGAGATCATTGATGCCGCAGACCGCCTCGTCCAGTGTTTCCTGCACCACTTCGGTGTCGGTTTCGCCGCTTTCCAGCAGGTCGATGACCTTCTGAAGCTCGTCCTTTACCTTGTCTACCAAAAAAGCAGGATAGTAATTGTCCTGATACATCTCGTCCAGCAGTTTGTAATTGGGGTCAAATGCTTTCATCGTGATTTCTCCTTTCTCATTCAAACATCAAACCGTATGATTCGGTCAGGCTTCCGTCGTCCTCGTGAAATATACACTGATACAGAGGCTCACGCTGGGTTGCTTTGCGGAACCGCTCCAGAACCGGAGCCAGCGGCTCACCGTTAGGGATGCCGAGGGCATCAGACACCTGTTGCAAGCTGTCCATATCCATATCTTCCAAGTTACAGTTGCGCTGTCTCTGCCCATACTCCTCCAATGTTTTGGAATCTACATACTGCTTTGTGTCACAGCAGTCGTGCCAGCAGATACAGCTCACAAGCAGGGAAAAGAGGTCGTCCATGCTCTCGGCCAGACGGCCTGCCTCCCCTTCGCTGCTGTAATATCCAATGGAGCCATCTTCCAACAGGTGGTATTCTCCGCCGGAGCCATCTCTGGCAAAGGCCATGCCGGGCAGGGAAAAGGTGCATCGGCCTTCTGCGTCATCCCGCGGGGATAACTCATCCAGCAGGAAGAAGTCAAACAGCGAATCAAATTCATCCGCCAAATCAGGGTTTTCATGTAATATCTTCAAATAGTCCATAGCCGTTTTCCTCCGTTTACGGTTCTTGGGTCATTTTGCGAAGCTGTTCCAGCCACAGCGTTTCTTCCATTATCTCATCATTTTGGTAAAAATGGTCTTTGTCGCGGGCCAGATGATCGGCAAGCGGAGCCGCATCCACAGGAGTGCAGACTGTGAAACTGTCCCGATCCGCCCCCTTGATCTCCCGGTTGAGGTAGTACACCCGCTTGGCATCGCGGGAATACCAGTGCCCAAGCAGCTCCCAGGAAGTCAGCTCTGCTTTTGGAAGCTGTTTGCCGTAGGCATAGATCCGCTTCTCATCTCTGGCAAAATAGGTATCACCCAACGAGCGGAAAGAGGAAACTTCCGCGCCCTTGATGATCTTCACCTTGCCGTCTCCGTTGTGGAAGTAGACCTGTCGGCTGTCCTTTGCATATCCCTGGGGCGCACCCGAATCGTTCTGGCCGTTGTCTAATACCTGGAAGGCTGCCAGCTCTACATCTGGTATTCTCCCGCTGGTGGTGTAGACAGCTGTTTTATCCATCGCGTAGGCATAGTTTAACACCCGAAACGACGCCGGGTCTGCTCCACGCAGGCGAATCCCGCTGAGAAAGCAGGCCGTAGAGGATTTTCCCCAGTAATGCCAACAGCAGAAGTCTTTGGGCGCAATACCCTTCAACAAGCCGTTTTCATATAGACCGGAGAAATAGACCGCTCCATCCCGAAGGAAAAATTCGTTGTCCACCGGCTCTGTGTTGGTGAGCGGTTGGAGCATTTCTCCGTGCTCGGCTGTGATGCTCAACTCAATCTCATCGTCGCTGTAAACTAAGTAGAGTTCATGAGGGTCCTTTCTATCGAAATGCAGTTCAATGTCACAATATTTGAGAATCAAAGGTTTCCCGTCGCTTCTCATGGTGGAAACGGCATCGGGATTCCCGAAGATTTCTATGACCTCATCCTGCGACATTCCGAATTTCAGCGGTAAAATGTCCCGTGGATTCTGCAATATTTGATTGCGCCAAATCGTAAAGTCCTGTTTCATAGTTTTTCGTCCAGTGCCTCCACAGTTTTCATGGCAGCGGAATCAAATTTGCACTGCCGCAGTTCCCGTTCGATCAGGGCAAACACATCTGGAAAGCACTCAATCTCATCCTGGTACTCATATTTCGCATACAGTTTCCCATACTCCGAGATCCAAACCTCTGCCGGGTAGTAGTAGCCGATGTGACCGATGGGCTGGCACTTCTGACCAGCTGCCTGCTCGATCTCCGCCAGCTCACAGCCGGACATATCCCGGAAATAGGCGTCCTCCAAATGGTTTTTAATTCCGTTGACCAGGTAAGGGAACAGAGCAAACTCAAAGTCAGCCGCCCATTTCAGCTTTTTCTGCGCCAGGTACCACTCGTAGCACAGGCCGAAATATTTGCGGTAAAACCGCTGGGTGGTCTTCATCATCGGGACGCCATGATCGGCGTAATACTTCTCCGCAATGGAAATATCCACACTGCGGCCTTCCTGCCATCCGGCGTACTCCATCAGCTGCTTGACCTTGCTGCCCAGGTCGCCAGAGATAGGGATGCGTTCTTTGATCATTCAATTCACCTCCTGTCTGCTGCGAATCAAAGTTCATTTGGATACCCGATCTTGTCCAGGCCCGCCTTGATTTCTTCCCATTCATTGCGCTTGGGGTTCAGTGCAGCGACCAGTTCTTTTGTTACCGGCCCCCCATCAGCAAGCTGGCGCACAGCCTCCAAAGGCAGGTCTGCTGGGTAAAACCACTTTCCATACTTCACATAGGTCTGTGGATTGCCATCAATCGTGGGGAGCAAATCCTTGGATGCATCCTCGCCGTCCATGGGATTGCAGTTCCAGGTGGTGCCATCTTCCGTCCAGACGCAGAAGGTGCTTTTCATCTTTTTGACTTCACGGCTGCTCATGAGTTTTTGCAAAGCAGGGGGCATCCCATCTGTCAGGTCTTCGATACGGGGAAGTTTTTCCTCCCAGTCGTAGAGTTCAGAATCCACGCCGTTAATCACGCAGCCTTCGGGCGCGAATAGGACAATCATACTCTGGTCGCTACCATCGGTGGCAAAGAATGCCTCCTTGCCTTTTCGCCATGCGGGGTTGTATGTATAGTGGCGGATGAAGCTCCATTCCTCCTCCACCATGATGATGTCCAAAGCCGCCAGCCCTTTGCAGAAGTTTTTCAGGCGCTCCGCATTGGGAAGGCCAGATAAATCTTTTGTGGAAATCATGTGGTTATCCTCCTGTTTTTCATCACCACAGCCGGTCGATCTGGGTATATATCATATTCGGTTCTCTGTCCATAAAACTGGTCAATGCGTCGGTGGGTTCTGTAAGCGGCATCACATTCAAAATGTCCAGCACATAATACCAGATCCCTGTGTCCCAGTCTCGAAACCTCCCATTGCAGATAGCCCGACCATAATCACCAGGAATCAAATCCAGTGCCAGCTCATTGAGGGGCTGTTTTTGCCCGGTCTTATCATAGGTATATCGCTCCGGCATCGCACCAATATGCCAATCATAGCGGTAACGCACCTGGATTCCGGACTCCTGCTGAATCAGTTCAAAAGAGTGAACCCGCATTGTGCCATTAAGCTTCCATTCCATCAGCCTGCGACAGTCCTTATTGATCTGAAATCCATCGGGCCTCTGTAGGATAGATACAAAGTGTGTAGGCAGGCCAAAGGAATAATAAGAGAAGAAGTCTTTCGGCAGCCGCATCGCTCTGGGATACTGGTTTCGCTGTGCGGCGGCGTTTCCTCCCCGGCAGTCTTTATACCATTGCAGGCGGATCTGCTGGATCAGAAGTGTGGGCAGATATTTTTCTCTTTTTCGTTCCTCAGCTCTCATGTGTAATACAGAAAATATCCTTGTTCAAATCAAAGTAGATTACCAGCAGCTCGTCTGTGATCTCCGGGTTGAAGGACAGATCCATGATGAACACTTGTTGATCCATTTCGTCATCCACCAGACTACCAAACCGCTTGAGTTTCAAAAAGTCCACCATCTCGGCAAAGGACAGCTTGGATGGGGCTGTTCCCGGAAAAAGTTCCGCCGCAATATCTGAGCCTACATCGTCCCGGTGGAACTCCATGAAAAATGTCACAACGCTATGGTAGCGACTGTCCTCGTCCGCCAGCGCCGCTTTGATGGCGGTTTTGGCCTTCTCCGCCAATTTCTCCGCCTCATCCAGCATTTCTCCCACCGCATCCATGGCAGCAGGATCGCCGGTCAGTTCTTCCTCTACATCGAAGATAAAGGGTAGTCCCGATTCCTCGGGAAAGTTGAAGATTTCCTCGCCGGGTGTATATGTAAAATCAATGCGTTTACAGTTCAGTTTCATAATATTATCCTCCTTACCCCTCAATGTTGGCAGTTTTGAGGCCCTTTTTCAAGGAGCCGTAGACTGTCACTGCATGGTCGGTGAACATCTCGTCGCAGTCAAACCAAGCGGTGAAGCTGCCGCCGGAGGTGACGGACAGGCTGGTCATGCTGATTCGCCGGGCAAGTTCTTCCTCCGTAATGGGGTCTGTTTCCGGATCACGGGGATTTTCCTCATCCTGAGAGAGCCAGTTGTTGGCCAGCCCGGTCAGGTTCTTGGCTGCAAGCTCTCGCATGGCCTTGTCCCAGGTTTCACAGTCGGCCAGCAGCTTCTTGGCGGCACTGCGGGCGCGGGTCCAGGAGGGCTTGCTCTCGGCATTGACCTCAAGGGAAAGAAGCACATCCTTTCCGCGCCACTGGATCTCACCCTCAAAGACATCATGGTCCTTGTCCAGTGTCAGTTCTCCCAGCACCTGGTCCTGGATCACGACCGGCTTGTGGTACTCGTCCAGAACGGTCTGAAGTTCCGGGCAGTCCTCATGGGCCTTGACCACCTGGGAGATACACCAGGGCCACGCCACCAAATCCTTTGCCCATTCTTCTTTCATCCGGCGGATCTTCAGGCGGCAGATCTGCTCGTTTTGAAAGCGTTCCCAGCCCTTATCGCTGTTTCGTTCCTCGTCTGTGACTGGCCACTCCAGCCGCTCCTCTTTGGTGGTAACTTTGCCGGTGTCACAGAACACCATGCCCAGCGTCACAACGGTCATTTGCCAAAAGCCACCCTTGTTGTTATATCCGCCCCCGATGCAGCGATTGATCAGAGCGACCACTTCCTGCTCCTCGGGCTCGTACATCTCATAAAATTCTTCAAACATAGATCATTCTCCTCATCCCTCTATATGATTGTGGTATTCCTTTTCAAGCTGGGTGTACCACCGTTTCAGCATGGTTTCCAGACTGGTCTTTCCTTTCCGATCATAAAAAGCAAGGAACTTGTCCAGCAACTCAGGAAACAAATTCTTACCGGTATTTGTCAAGTCCTGATTGAGATAGACCATCCGCAGGATACGGTCATACCGGTCCAGAGGGTTCTTTTTCAGCAGCTCCTTTTCAAAGCAGAAGCGCAGGAATACCACATTCTCGTCGTAGAAGTCCTCCACCACTGCTGCTCCAATGCTGGTGTAGGTGATGTCGTACACCAACCGGCTCCAGTCAAATTTCTCGGTATAGAGCAATTTCAGCGCCTTCGCCCAATGTTCCTCCGGGATCACCAGCATCCTGTGCTGGGCGGTGCTGGAGTAGCCGCGGTAGACGGGTTCCGGCTGCCCCAGCAGTTCACTCACACTGTCGGCGTAGACGAAGCACAGCGCCTCATCGAACGGGCCACCGATGAAGTTGCCATTGCAGTACAGCATATAATTCTTGGACTTGGCCGGAGAGTAAGAGAGGTTGTATTCCTGCGAATCCAGGATTTTATGTACTTTGTTCAAAAAATCTATTGATGTCATCGGTTTGCTCCTTATTCCTCAAACTCGCCCTCGATCATTCCATTGAGATATTTTCCGGGATCAGCGATAAATTCCTCCCATTTGGCCAGGGGATGGAACTCCTTGTGCTCGATGTCCAGATACCACAGCTTTTTGTCCCTGGGGCTCCACAGCAGCAGGTAGTCGCTGTAATTGTCCATGGCCGCCATGAGGGAGAGCAGCCTTTTTCGTTTCCAGGTCATCTCCTGCACATCCATGTAGGCGTACAGCTCCGCCCATTTCACCCACTCCTGCTCCGGGAATTCCAAACGCAGGGGGCCGGTCTTCAAGTATTCCACCAGCTTGGCGGGCAGTTTATAGGGCATGAGCTGCCGGATCTTTTCCTGCTCATTGTGCCAGTCCTCCGGTTCCAGGGCTTTTAAGTAGTCGGCCAGCTCCTGATTTTTGTTCTGCACCGCCACGGTGTAAGGCCGGTCGCCGTATTTGTCGGCAATGGTGATGTCGGCCCCCTGTTCCACGAGCCAGCGCACCATAGGGAAATCGTTGGAGCGGGCGGCCTCGGTGACAGGGGTGGAAGCATAAGGGAACACCATGTCCGGCTTGTGGTAATTGATGTCTGCACCTTTTTCCAGCAGGAGTTTGGCAAGTTTGGCCTCTCCATCAGACACAGCGGCCCGAAATGCCTCGCCGCCAAACTTGTCCACTGTGATCCCGGCTTGCTCCAGCACCGGGATATTCTCCGGGCGCTTGCCCCAGCGTACTTCCTGGAAGGCACGCTCTTTCTGCTTCGGGCTGAGTTTTACGGCCTGTCCAGCAAAGAGGGTGACCACCTCCGGCCCACAACAGCGGGCAGCGGTGAGCAGCAGGGGCTGTTCCTCTGCCAGACCGGGATCAGCTCCATGCTCCAGCAGGAAGTGAATCATAGGCACATCGTTCCGAAAAACCGCGATTTCCAATGGCATCAGCTTGATGTATTCGCTGAGCTGGATAGGAGCACCCAAATCCAGCCCGCCTTGGAGCAACGCCTCCAACTTGGGAGTGTCATGGTCACAGATGGCGGCAGCCGTTTCCGGGAGGGTCTCCCAGCGGCCAATATATGCAATTTGGTACATAAGGCACCCGCTTTCTCGTCTTGTACTCATTCATCCCCGAACCGCTCAGCAGCATCTTTGTAAACAGTAATACTTTCTTCCACTTTTACTTTTTCGCTGCGAATACGGAAGTAGTCCCGCAGAATGCTCTTCAGTTCCGGGTTTTCTACCTTGCGGGGCAGCAGGCTGATGAACATTTCGTCGTAGCTTCCATATAGCACACCGCTCCGGTTGTAGGTCTGCCATGTCACCGTAGGTTTGCGGCCCTCCGGGTCCTTGGCCAAATCAAAGAGCCACCGCTCATCCAGATCCACATAGCGTTCAATCATAAACCTTGTGTCATAGGTTCCATAGCTATAATTCCCCCAGAAAATCAGAGCGATCATTCCATCCGGCCCCAGGCGTTCATAGGTCCAGCCTTCCGGATAACAGCGGTAATGGAGCATTCCCAGCGCATGGAACAAATAGCCTTTTTGCGGCGTATCCAGAAGGGGCGAATAGGTCTCGTACACCTGCTCCTTGGGCTGGGTGATGATCGCCTTCATAAAGACCGGCATCAGCCAGTTGCCGCCGTAGCGTTCATTCAGCTCATCAGCCAATGCTTGCAGTCGCTCATCCGGGTTGCGGATCAGGGAGGCGGTCAGCACCACAGCGGGAATTTTCTCTTTTTCCTTGGGTGTGGCATCCCAAATGCGAAGCCCGTCCGTGATCCACCAGGAGGTACAATCATCATCAGAATAAACAGGCGTGCGTTTCAGCTGGGCGATCCGCTGGGTGTTTTCCGCCAGGAAGCGGTAGACCTCCAGCATTTTAGGCGAGGCTTTCCCCAACATCAAATGGAAACAGAAGTTCAGTTGTTCTATATCCAGCGGCTTTGTGTCCCCCTCGTCCAGCAGCTTGGAGAGAGTCTTCAGAATAACTGGGGCGATCTGCTCCGATACACAGTCGGAACAGGCATCCGACATGATATTGCTGCCCATCCATTTACCCTTGACCAACTTGGCCCACAGTGGGGCAGCAGGGGCATACTCCAGATGCGCCAAGGCCTTCTGAGCAGCCGTTTTGTACTTGCCCTTTTCTGTATTCACAAGCTGGAACAGCAGTTCGGCGTTTACTTCATCCTTGCCCAGCTCCAAAATGGCCTGTTCTCGCTTTACGCCCTTGGGGGGCAGTTGTTCCAAAGTCATCATTCATTTTTCTCCTATCCCACAATGGTGGTTTCCTTGACGGCCAGATTGTCGTAATTCATAGCGATCAGCTTCTCGGCGGCCTCCGGGGTACACATGAATCAAGTGCTCTCGCCCCAGGCGTCCATCCTTGTGACGGTGAAGAAGTCGGTTTGGGCAGAAGCAGGTTCTCTTGCGTCAATATAGTAATCGGAGTAGAGATACACCAGATCGACCTCTCGCTCCGGTAGCCACTTGGCCCGGCGCGCACGCGGTTTACCATTTTTCAGAGTCTTTTCTCTGGGGTTCTCAAACCACGCCAGTTCCTTGAGCTTCAGACCGGTGAAGGTATCCATGAGCCGCTGGGCAATCTCCCGGTGGGTGAATACTCCGCAGTCCCAGGAGCCCATCAGCCATGTCTTTATAAAGTCGCCCACCTTGCTGCCGGGAGCAGGCGGCCCATAGACGCTCTCATCCGCCCACATGACCTCCAGCTTTTCACATTGATCTGGCCGAGGACAAGACTGCTTATTGCCATAGCGGTACATGATATTTACATAGCCATAGTCTTCTCCGGTTCGGTCATGACCGACGGCTTCTACTTTATAGGCAGTTATGGACATTGCAGTTCCACCTCCTGAGCCAGTACAAATCCGCACAGTCCAAGGGATGAGTCGATGACAAATACCCGGATGTGCTCCCGTTCCATGCGCTTCCGCAGTTCCTCGATACTGCAGCAGGCGGGAAAGCCGTAAGAGATAGTCCCGCCCAGCAGGTCTTTGTACTGCTGGAAAAACCCATCCACGGTAATCTCTTCCATACCAAAGAGGATGTTGTCCTGAATCACATTTTCAAACCAGTGGGCCAGCAGGCCGGTGAAGCGAACGGATACTTTCTCTCCGGCCTCGGTCTGGGTATCCATGTGCAGGGTATGGGCTTCAAAGTCAGCGCAGTAGCGCAGGACTCGGTTGTCGTGCAGATTGTCAAAGGATTGAATTACCATACTCATGCCAATTCCGCGTCCAGTATCTGGACGGGTTTTCCTTTCTCATTCACATAGTAAAGGGCGATATAGTCGATGCCATCCCGCTTGACCTGCTCCCAAGGTATACGCTCACCGTTGATTAGTTCCACAGTATCTGCCTCGTCCGGGTCGAAGTCTTCTTTTTCGTCTTCATAGTCGATACTGTAACCCAGCTCCAGCACCAGTTTGGAGGCAGGGATTTCGTACCGCTTGAGGGGACGGTGTTCCAATTCAGATGGATTATGTTCATCGCAAAACATATTGTCGTAGCCATGCCGTCCACCGTCAAAGATGACGAACTCCTCGCCGCTCTCCGGATCACGGGCTGCCACCAGTCCGGGAGCCGGAGAGCCATCTACAATATAGGATTGGGGCTCTCCTTTCACCGTGAGCAGATCTCCGTAATACCAAACCTCCAGCAGTTCATTGCCGGTGGTGGAACAGAGTGTCACGGTGGGCAAACGCTTCTCCGCCCACTCTTTCACATGGCCGGTGAGCCAGGTGGGATATTTCTCAGTCATCATAGTCTTTCTCCTCCTATTTCAATTTCAGTACAAATCCCCAGATGCTCACTACGATCAGGAGGACACCCAGCAGGAAGAACACCACCCGCCGGTATCCTCTGCTGTGGCGGTGGGCATCTCGCGTACCAGTGGGATTGCAGAGCCAGTTCCAGTTGCGGATCGCTCCAATTAAAATCACGGCCCCGATGAGCACCGAGGCAATATACCAATGCTCTTGCAAAAATGCTGTGACCTGTTCGCTGTTCATTCTACTTCCTCCTCACGCAAATACCTGCTGGTATTTCTCTTTCAGTTCCTTGGGCGCCGTCTTGATGACCTTGCTGCCGCCGTTTTCAGAGGCTGTGCCCCAGATGGCCCAGAGCACATCACGCCACAGGTAGGCCAGCGCCCTTTTGTTGCTGCCGGATTCTTCCGACAGGTAATATTCCAGATGCCCCTTGATCTCCAGTAGCGCATCCAGGCTCTCCTCATTGGCGATCAGGGTGCGGAACTCCTTTGCGGGCTTCAGATTCTGCATGGACTGGACACCGTGGACCAGCACCGGCAGGGACTGAGCAGTAAACCCGTACTTCTTAAAAAAGGTGTGAATAAACTTTTCTTGCAAAGAGGAGTGCTCGTCATCACAGCGATCCAGGTAATCGCACACCAGCCGCCACCACTTCGGCCCTTCCAGTCCCAGGGCAAACACGGCAAAGGTGCCAGGCATGGCGCAGGACTCATCAGAGAGGTTGTTGTACCACTCGTCCTCCTGCATGGCCAGCCGAGCATAATTCTCCATCCGGACATGGAGACGGGGATACCGCACCGCACAGGCAAAAAGCTGATGGACACCCTTCTTGGGCAGGCCGGGGATGGGCAGGTAGATCTTCTCTGGTCCGCGAAACTCGATGGAGTAGCTGCGGGGGAACTCCGGCTGCTCCAAAATCTCAATCAGATAGCTGAGAGCCTCCTCACAGGCCCCCTCGCCGCAGTCCTTGGCGGTAATGCGGATGGTGGCGAAAGCGTCGTTAGCCGAGGCGGTCAGGTGCTTTGTTTTCCGCTTTTGGATATTAGGCGGCAATTTGCCGCTACCATTGGTTTTCAGTTCCTTTACCATGTCAGGACGAATCTGGGAAACCAGGCCAAGGATGTGTTCAGTGGTGAGGGATTCAAAACTCTGCCCATACACCGTATGGCAGATCGCCACATAGCAGGCAAAGCGCAGCAGACCTTCATCCACATCCTCCGGATGCAATTCTGGCAGTACTGTACAGGGCGGGAAGACGGTAAAGCCATCATCCCGCTCTCCCACAAGGAAGAACCGCTCCTGCACCTGCTTTTCTATGTACTTCTCCAATGTATAGCGGATCTCTTCCCAGCCAACCAGCCGCCGCATGGCATCGCATAGGGAAACAGCAACATCGCAGGGAAATTCCTTCAACGGCAGACCGGTCAGATACCGCTCCAGCAGTTGATCGGGAAGAAACGGTGTCCCGTTGTGATTTCGCACTACGGTCGGGTAGGCGGAGTGATTTTCACGGGCGGTGCCATTCAGCACATCCTGAATGCAGAGATCCGCCTCTGCCAGCACCTCCGGGGAGGTGTCCGGCTTGTGGATCAGATAGTAGCGGTCATGTACGCCGTCACGCTTTGGTAAGCTCATGGCAAGGTCTCCTCTCAGGTCTGCTGGTGCTGCATGGATACGATCTGGCAGTCCGAGCAGAACTCCACATAGAGCGTGCCCTCCGCACAATCAAACACCGTATCCCACTGGATCTGAGCCAGATACTTCATGGGTTTGCCGCAGTGGGGGCAGGTGGTATATTCCGCGTCCTGCACCCAGTTGGCAAAGCCGCCGATGGTGTTCACATCCTGGCAGGCCGCGCCGTAAAACAGGGGCACAGGCGCTTCGCCCAGCACAAAGGGATTTTCCGTGAGGGCCTTGTAGTCCTCGGAACTGACATAGCAATCCGTCTTCTCCGCCCCGTCAAAGAGTTCGGAGGGGAAGACCTCCACGCCGCCATCCAGGGTGAACCGGTTGAAGGCGGGGCCTTTGAGAAATCCCACACAGCTGGGGCAGCAGGTGGCGGTCAAGATGCCGTCCAGTCCCAGGAACCGGAGCCGCTCATCCCGGCCGTCCAATACCAGCATGTCCACCATGCGCCCGCCACAGTGGGGGCATGTGTCCTCCCTTGCCCGGCCAATGCGGACGGGAGATTTCTCATCGGTGGTTCCTTTGACCATAGGATAGCAAGTGTCGAAGTTGAGTTGGATTTTCTGGCCCTCCTTGTTGAAGGTCCAGCCTCCGATCTGCGCATAGCTGGATGGGTCCACATAGAGGCCCTTGCGCCAGGGCCGGGGATTTCGCTCCAGCTCCAGCAGCGTCTCCATTGCCTTGTCATCTCCCTGCATAGCAAGGCAACTCATCAGGTTGGAAGCCGCGCTGGAATATTCCGCAGACAACAGCGCATGGATCAGACCATCCCGCACATCGGCGGGAGCGTGATAATAGATTTCACACGGCCAGAACACCTCTGCGGCCAGTGCCACTCGCTGAATCTCCGGGGTGATGGCATCATGGTAGCCAAGCAACTGCCAAAAGTCGGTGAACTCCGGGTCCTCCATATCAGCCAGCCTCTGGATGTTCTGGATCAGGTTTTTCTGTTTCTTCGTGATTTGTTCCGGCGTCCAGGCAAGAGCAGCTTGCCGTTCTTGCTCGCACTTACATTTCCAACACAATCCCTCATAACCCAAGGGGGTTCCACAGCTGGGGCAGGTATATTTCAGACTCATGTTCTCATACTCCTTTCAGGCAATAAAAAAGCCCCACGCCGCACTGTCATAAAGACAGGCTGACGCAGGACATGAAGAAGCCGCGTTGAAGGAGCCGCATCCACCAGCAGATGTAGTTTCTTCAACAACCAAAATATTTTTTTCGTATCTTAAAGCAGCAAATTGCTGTCCAATATATTGATTCATCGCAACACCCTTTTTATTCACATAGCATTGTCTTTTATTATACCACATATTGTTTTATTCGGGAATATTTTTCTTACCCTAAGTTGTTTTATATTCACCAAAAATTGATACGCATTAACCTCACACTCACCTTCTTTTTTTATAGATAACTGTCTAATTTTTTCTCTGATTATTATATTTCTTCAAGTGATACCTTCTCTTCATATGTCATATTGCCATATCCCATATGCCACCAAGAAAACAAACTGATCCCTTGGTGGCGTATCTTTTAGCTGCTGTCTATCAGCGTATACAAAAGACTGCTTTTTCCTCCGTTTTCACGCCACCTCTGTTCCTTTTTTATAAGCCCAGCCTTTACCAGATCCTGAATCGCCCGCTCTACAGTTCTCCGTGATAGGTTTAATTCCTTTGCGATAGTACCAATCGCAGGATAGCATTGTCCGTCTGTATTACTCCGGTCTTTCAAATACATATACACAGCTTTAGCCCGATGAGGCAGATCTGAAGAATAAATTTTAGAAAAATAAGCCATCTGTTCTCCTCTCTGCTAATCAGTTCTAAGAGGTAGTCTTCGAGTAGCTGCCTTATGCTGTTTTTCCTTCGCTGTCTCTCCATGAGCCTTTCCCCCTAAAAAAGAAGCCTCCTCCAACTTTCCGCTTTCAACAGATCCCCTCCATAAGTCTTCCTCATCAAAATCAGACCGCCTTACTATTTCCTCCTCCAATTCCAATCGGTCAGCATATACAACCTCTCTTGCTGCCTGTTCCGGGACTTCATAAACCTCCTCAAACCGGATACCCCATTTTAAAAACAAAGGAAGTCTTGTCTTCATAGGGCATACCCCTGTCTTAGCAAGAATGAAATTCCCTTTTGGCAAGGTCTTTAACTCCTCCGGCGCCATTAATGGTCTGCTCATCATTTGCAGGCTCTGGCTGGGGTCATTTTTTCCTCTGGATATAGAACCAGACAACACCGTTCTGTTTCCCAATGCTTTTGATAAGATTTCTGCGCTCTCTGAGTTTGGTGCAAAACCTCCAAACAAAATATCCTGGCAGTTATCGATGATAATACTGGAACCTTCTTTTCCATAATTCTTTTCCAACTGCGCAAAGCTTTGAATGATAGGAACCATGCTGATCCGTCTTGAACGGCCTGCGGAAAACATCATCTCCATGGATTCAATTTTTGGTATGGTTCCGATTTCATCTGCAAACATCATGACTCTGTTGGGCAGCTTTCCTCCATGTTCATCTGCAATCGTCAACATTTCCCGGTAAAGCTGTTGTAAAAACAGGGATACCATAAAATACTTCGTGTTATCTTCTTCCGGCAGCACAATAAAAATTGCTGACTTTTCCCTACAGAATGTTTCCGTGTCCAAAGTACTCTCAAAGCACAGGATCTGTTCCATCTCAGAATCCAGAAACGCATTCAATCTGGACATTGTTGTGGATAGCACAGAGGCCATTGCCTGATCCGCAGAATTTAAAGCTGCTCCTGCAAACCACTTCGCCTTGTGAGTAGGTGGCAGCTTATCCATAAGTAACTGGAACAGGCTCCGGTTCTTCACGGGGGATGGCGCCAGAAGATCCTGAATCAGCTTGAACACAGAAATGATATGGCGTTTCTCTGGCGGGCAATACTCTGCAATCAACAGAATCACAGAAGTCAGCAAACCTTCTGCTGCATCATAGAAAAAAGCATTTTGTCCATAACTGCTGGCAGAAGCCCCTTCAGAGCAGATAATTGTTTTAGCTGTAATTTTCGCATACTTCTCTGCTCTTGCCTTTGCTGCCAGATTTTCAGGATTCTTTAAATACTCATCCATGTATTTATTAACCAGCGTCAGGATATTGTTGCCATCAGAACGGGTGGGATTTCGTAAATCCAGAATGGAAATCCGATAGCCATAATATTCCTTGGCTATACCTGCATAATTACGAAACAGATCGCCCTTCGTGTCTGTGGTGAGGAAACTCATTCCTGAAGCACAGGCATATTCGATATTGGGGTATAAGAAGTTTGCGGTCTTACCCACTCCTGCTGCCCCGATCATGAGACAGTGAATATCTCCACTGTCTACCAGTGCTGAAATGGAATTTCCTTTCTTTTTGCATCCAACTACCAGCCCCTGCTCTTTTGGTAGATGCTTTCCTGCTCTCCATTGTTCCGGTTCATATGGTACATGTGCATACGTTTCCCGTATTTCCTTTTCCGTTGCAAACCGTGCAGTTCCATACTGCCCGTCTCCTACCGTTCTCGATTTAATTCCGTTTAAGGTATAATGATTTGATATCATTACCAGACTGCCGATTACAGCGAACATCCCCAAACCTATACAAATAAATATAATGACTCCCTGTATCCTACTCCCCTCCTCTCACATCATCTGTATAACTGTCTGCTGTCTATTCATATATTCCGGCGGTGGCTTCTTCAGTTCTTGAAGATCCTCATTCCAATCCTTAAGATTTGAAAAAAGCGAGAATACCATATGGTATCCCCGCTCAGACAGGTTTTTCTTTATCCGTTCCCTTGCCTGGATTCCCGCCTTATCATGATCCAGACATAAAGCAATTTGGGAGATGTGCGGTGCATCATTCAAAAGCTGCATCAACGCATGTTCTGCCACCCCACAGAGTGCCACATAACTATGATCCATCCACCCCTTTTGATACATGGAAATAAAAGACAGCATATCAATCGGTGCCTCAAATACATACACGGTATTACTCTTCCCAATCCAACGAAAACTGTACCTTGGATCACATCCTTCTACATTCCCCTTAAATGGTTGTCCCTTCTGACAGGTTCCCCTTTTATGTGCATGGCGTGGAATTCCATCTGAATCAAAACCCACAAACACAACATTATGATATTTGACATCTTCATAAATCATGTGTTTTCCTGCAAATACAGATACTACTTTAGGATCCACACACCTTGTCTTTATCAGATACGCAAAAGCACGGTGCATGGTCTGGTTCGCCTCTGGAAGTACGAATGGCTTTTTCGGTTCTAGTTGCTGATTCACGCTTTCCCGGTATGCAACTCCCTGTTCTCCGCCAAGCAGCATTGTAACTGCGTCCGGAAAGCTCTGGTTATAAAACATCCGCACAAAGTCAATGGCACAGCCTCCCTTTTCTGTCGCGTGATCATACCATCGATTTCCCCTCACTGTAATACTGTGATCACTGGCCAGGCGCTTTTCTCTTCCAGAACGAAGCAGCTTTTCCCCCTGCCTGGAAAGAAAATCTTCCAGATCCACCGCATTGGCCCTCTGTTTCTGTTCTTCCGTAAAATAAACAAATTCTCCCATGCCATCCTCCTTCGTCAATAAATACCTTGTGCCGGCTCCTGATCCTCCCTATGATGTCCTTGAGCCTGCTTTTTCTCTAACAGTTTCCTGCGTCGTTTCCGGTCAATCTGATACCGCTTCATTTCCATTGGTCTCTGTACTTCTTCGCAAAACAGCTTTTCCAGATGATGAAGCAGTCTGGTTGCTGCCAGAAACAAGGATGGATCCTGATATGCATCCAGATGTTCCAGTAAAAAACTGGCATACAGATTTCCTTGTTCTGCCGATGCTGTCAGATATTCCACTGCCTTTTCCCGATCACGGGAAACATCTCTGCCACAGAGATATAACTTCCCAATACATACTGGGCATACTGGTTTCCTTTTTCCGCACATAGTCCTAGGTAATGTACTGCTGTTTCCACATTTTTCGTTACATGTTCTCCTGAAAGATATAACTTCCCTAACTGATAAAAGGCCCATTCATTTTTCTGCTCCGCTGCCTGTTGAAGCCATTTCATTGCCACTTCCACTTGAGGAGAATACTCTTCCCCCTTGAGATATAGCATTCCAAGCCGATACTGCGCATACGGATTTCCTTTTTCCGCTGACAGGCTGAGCCACTTCACAGCCGCTTCCACATCCTTCGGTATTTCCTCCCCCAAAAGCAACAAACATCCCATCCGATATGCAGCATATTCATTTCCAAGTTCCGCTGCAGAGCGGAACCATTTCATGGCCTGATCCATATCTTTATTAAAATACACACCATCCTGGTATAATTTCCCCAACACATACTGGGCAGCTGAGTGCTCTGCATTTGCTGCTTTTGTAAGCCATTCCACTGCCTGGCCGCTGTCTCCACTTCCCGTTTCCAGCCAGAGTGTTCCAAGTGCATACTGAGCATTGATATTCCCCAGCTTTGCAGACTTTTCCCAATACCTGGCCGCCCCCTCATCATCTTTGCTGGTTCCCGTTCCAGTATGAAGCATCTGACCAATCCGGTACTGGAGTTTATCATCATGACTTTTTTCTTCCAGAACCACAAAACCGGAATACGCATTCTGAAATCTCCACTCTGCCTGCTGTAAATCCGGCTCTGTACCCAAACCATCCCTATACATCTTCGCCAGTTCCAGGCTGGCATAAGGATTTCCCTGCTCTGCTGAACTCATATATAGAGAAAACGCCCGTATATCATTTTGCTCCACCCCCCGGCCCCGCCGGTAAAGCCCAGCCAGCGAATACTGGGCATACTTATGATCCATTGCAGCCGCCTGAGAAAACCAGTGTGCCGCCTTTTCATAATTTTGTTCTGCTCCCAAACCAGAAGCATACATTTTCCCAATACGATATTGCAGATAGGGTTTCTCCTTTTTCTTTACGGATTCTTCTCTTACAAGAAATGCTTCCAATGCTTTCTCATACCATTTCTGTGCCAGCCCAACATCCGCATCCCGTCCCAAGCCATCCGCAAACATCCGGCCAAGGTCGTGCATGGCAAACCCATTCCCCTGCTCTGCTTCCTGAAGGAACTTCTGATATGCCTTTTCAAAATCCTGTAATGTAGAATCGCTGCCATACAAATAATTCCTAGCCTGTATATATCCATCTGTCCACCAGTTGGAACTGGATTTTTCTTTTCTGCCATTAGGAAAAAGCTCTTGCTTGAGTTCCTCCTCCGCATAGTCCGAATCTAGTTCCCCTGTCAGCTCTGCTACCGGATTTGGTTCTTGTATAAAAAAATCGTCCTTTGGTTCTGAGTATCCATCTTCATTCTCTTCAAACAAAAAATGATGACTGCCAAGCCTCAATGCTTCTGCAATCACCATATTTTTGATACTTTTTAATTTAGGCTGTTTTGATAAAGGCGGTAATTCTTCCGTCTGTTTTCGGTAGGTCTTCACAATCTCATCCTGCCATAGCCCCCATTCCCGGTACAGGGCAGACACCCGGTCATCTTTCTCCAACTCGTCTACGATGTGATCGACCAGATCCTTCACATCTCTCTTCAGGTAGCCATAAACCTTTTTCCCACCTGTATTCTGCAGCCGTTTAGAAAGCTGCATCATACTGGTTTCAATTTCCGAACTCTTAAGCGTCCCCGCCCGTATTTCATCTATCCATGTCTTCATTACAACTTCCGACCGTTCCTTTAAATCCATACGAGACTGCGCCTGTTCCTCATAAATATTTGCAAAATCCTGACGGAAAATATCATGCGCCAGCTCAGAACGCATGGCCTCAATCGACTGCTTTGTCAGATACCCTTCTCCATCTTTTACTGAGTACACCAATAGATGAACATGGGGATGATGGCTTTCATTATGAAATGCAGCGTACCATTTCAGATTGGCGCTGTCAATTTTCATATGCTTACACAGCATTGCCCGTTTGGAACGCAGCAATGCCATCCACTGAACAGCACTGTCATACCCTAACCGGGCTGCATCCTCGCGCCGAAGGGAAATCACATGGGTCCACACAATTCCCTTGTGATCTGCCACTTGATTCTGCACCTGTCCAAGAACCACCGGTTCTCCCTCATCTGTAAACAGACCATGCTCACCAATCTTTTCTACACGGGGACGATGCGCCAGATAATCCACATAATTTTTTCGCGTCGCTGCTATATCAAGATTTTGTTCCAATGCACAGAAAATAAATTCCGAGGCATTTTCGATTGTTGGTTTTCTTTGATAATCTTCATACTCCAGCATTTCTTTTGTCGCCGGAAAATCCTGCAGGAGCTGATGCACTAACTTCTTTTGACTCACCGTTGCTGGGAGGTGCTTTTTACTTGTATCAATTTTCTCTACCCCTTTCCGCGTTCCAATGTAATGGACATAATTTTCTTTCTGAGATGGTTTTGCATCTTTTAAATATCGGGAAGTAAAAATAAGTTTTGTCATGTTACTCCTTTTTAGAAAGCAAAAAGGAACCTATGGCTTATCACACACCATGGCTCCTTTTACTTTTTATCACATCTTCTTCCGTTACATAGTTTCAATATTTGAACATATCATGTACATTGCTTGATCCAGTCAGAAAGAAAGTCCATCTGCTCTTTCGTATGAAACCAGTGCTCCCCGTTTTCCATAACTGTAAGTGTTGCTCCGATTCTATCTGCAAACTCAGCTATTGTTTCATACGATGTCAGGTTATCCTTTTCTCCATACAGAATGTGCGTTGGAACAGTCCAGGTAACAGGATGCTCCCTCACATAACAAAGATAAGCCCAGGAAAGTGTTTCCCCAAAGGATGTCGGGATTTCTTTCTGTTTCTGCAAGTCATCTTCGGTCACATTCGCCCACTGCATCATATTCCGAATCAATCTTTCCATGTCTACAACCGGAGAAATAAAGTATGCCTTCTCTATTTTGCTGTCTGCCAAAGCACTCATAGCAAAGAAAGCACCAATGCTGTTCGCAATCACTGTTACCGTTTCATATGTTCCGCATAGGTTATCAAACAATCTGGGGAACTCTTTTTTCGCTTCCCAAGGTGACTGTGAGGAATAGTCAAAACCAATTACATCATATTCTTCAAAGAGCGCTTTATAATACTCTGCCTCTTTCGGATTTCCACCTTTACCATGTATATACAAAATTGCCTTGTCCATTTATTTGTTTTCCCTTCGCAATACCTATTTTTTCTTTTTGGGTTTGGGCAGCGGCAGTTCATCATACATCGCGTGGAACAGTCCTGTCAAAAATTCTTTCTGATCAACCTCCTCTACCAGCAGCATCTCTTTTGCTCCCTCATAAGGTACTTCATATACCGGATCTGTCATATAGGCAATTGCTGACTTTGTGGGTTTTACAAGCAGTCTGTCATCATAAATGCCTCCTACAATCTTGCCACGATAATAAATAATAAACTCTCCCATCATCGTCCGATATGTAATTTCATCCAACTCGGACAGCTGCTCTAAAACAAATTGTAAATAATTTTTACTTGATGCCATCGTTTACCTCAAACCAAATTTTGTGTAAGAATACATTACATTCTTAATGCCCTCGATGTTTCTCTTTTTTCTTTTTTTGTTTTAAATCAAACATTTTTTTCTCTTCTGCCAATTTGTCTTCCCGGCTTTTAGACTTACGCTGCTGTTTCCTTTGTTCCTGCTGCAGCTTTAGTGCTTGCTGAGATTTTGTTCCAACGCCCCTATCCAACATTTGTTTATGAATTTCACGCTGGAGCTTCTTTGGGTTTTTTGTTAGTTCCTTTGCAGTAACCTCCACAGATGGACTAAATTGCAAACGATCATATTCCTTTAGCACAAACTCCCAAATCTCATAGTCCTTTGGTTCAGTTCCAAATGTTACTTTGGAAACGGAAAGTTTCCCATTTTCAACTCTCTCAAAAATACCTACCCAAAATGGTTCCTCAAAAAACACTGTCAGCTTGCCTGTCCTTATACTCATGGCAATCCCTCCTTAATGATTGAAATGAGCAAAGAATGGACAACCCGGAGGGGCAGGTTACTTACCCTAATATGCAGGACGGCCGGGCTACCTACCGGCTCTGGTATGCATCACTGCATACGTTGCGTTTTTATCTTTACTTTTATAATCAAGCCTCCTCGGCCAGATTAACACATATAATTTTTCTGTTTCTGATTAAAACCAACTAGTCTTTTCATCTCTAAATTTAGGCGTATCACTATCCTCATAAGGATTATAATTGTTTAAGTTACATCCAAACTCCTTTAATGATTTTATTTTATTATCTGCTGTCCATACAATCAAGGACATTCCGTCAAATTCCTCTATATTCCCATTATTCATTTCATTTTTAAAATACCACTCTACAACCGTCTGGTTATCTTTATGAAAGAACTGCTTGATCTTCCACTCCATCACCTTGCCACGTGTATTCCATTCATTAAACCAATGTTTTACAACTTGACGGTTATTATATTTTGGACTCCAGCTTTCAGTATAAATCACGTCTTCCGCAAAAATGTCATCCATACCAAGATCCTGTTGTGTAAGCCACATTTTGAACCATAGTTGAATGATTTGTTCTCTCTCATTCAAAATTCTACACCTCGATTCATTTCTTAGTATATTATAATCGATGAGTTATTGCATCGTAAAGGACAAATCTATTTTTTATCTCTTCTGAAAATTCATCACACAACTAGAGGGAAGTACAAATAAATTCTCTTTCCATCGTTTCCTTTCCAACAATATCTACACATCCCGCTTTTGATAATGATACGCATCTTCAAACTTCACAGTTCCATTGATCCGTCTCACTTCATCAACACATTTTACGTGCAGCCTGTTTAAAGATTCTTCATCCACATCATGGGTGTAGGCAATTACCTGTGAGAGCTTGGACAATTCCACTGCTATCTTAAAGTCCATCCTGGCCAGACGGTTCTCACTATCCTGAACGGTTCCCGTAAGCACAGAAGCCAGTGACTGCAAAAAATAATTTTCTGCTTTTCCTGCAAGAAGATACCCCATATAGAATTTAAGTGCTTCTGCTACAAATTCGTTTCTGGAACGCACATTGGCAGTCTCCAACAACCCGTCTGCCTGTTCTAATATAGCTTTTTCAATATAAATCCCAACACGGACTTTCGCATTTTCGCTCCCCATCGTTCCCTCCTTACCAGGTATTCACAAAATCTCTCTCATTTCCTCCAAAATCCTGCCACTTTCAAAAATCCAGCACCATTCTTTCGACCGCCTTTTCCAAAAGTATTCAAACCAGATTTCCCGAACGGCTTTGCCGGTCGGTGTTTTCCAGGGGTAGGCTGCCAAAAGCAGCATACCCCCTTTAACCTGCACACGTTTCGACCCTGCCAACCACTCAGGAATCCCATATCCCCCGTGTTCTTGCTGTTTCCATAACCTTCTCTCACATTTGCCCAACACCGCTTAAAATCCTCGTATGGGTACCACGATGCCACCTAGCTGTCCAAAGCCCGACACAGGGGCACACAGGGGGCTACACGGGGATGTCATGGATGACTGGGGATTCCGTTTTCTTTATTCTGGTTATCATACGATTTCTGATTCTTCCAGCTGGGACTCCTCCCGTCTTACAGTCCGATCAGCTCTACGGGTACGTTCTCTGGTGGATATTTCTCTTGCCACCTTGTCATCAATATATTCACGGGTAGCCTGCGGGACATATTTTTCATACAGTTTCTGTACTGTATCATTTAATTCCCCCTGAAGATCGGTGTCCCTTTTTTCCATGTGGAACTTTAACGCATCCAATTTTTCTGTGTTAAAACTGACATTGATCGTAGTATTTCTCATTTCAAATCTCCTTTTTCTTTCAGAAAGCAAATCAGGCGGCTGCTCACACAGCCGCCCGATCTCGTTTCATCAGGTTCTTAAATAATGGATTAGTTCAATGGCATCTGCAAGACCCGCCTTATAATACCTCAAACGCTCCTGTTCCGGTATATCCATTTTAGCCATAAGCTGGTCATCCAACCATTGCCGGTCATCCTCTGAAAGGCTATTGAGAATTCGATCCATGCGGAGGACATGTTCCTTGGTCTCTGTGCAATAAGCGGGAACCTTGTCCTCTTCACTTTTTCTCTTCAGCTCCAGAACTCGTTCTTCGATTACCTGATTTAACTGATCCATAATCTCATCCATCGGTTACTTCCCTCCTTTCAGCCACACACAATACCGAACTTTTTTCTAAAAGTCGATATCACATATCCATAAACTGTCCAGGCAAATCTGCACAAATTTCATTTTTAGCTGCCTCATTCCGGAATAGTTGCCAGCCTTCCAAAAGCATACAGATGGCTGTTCCAGTAAGGAGAAGTAAGGTCCGCATAGCCAATAGGCGAACCACAATGCAGCATCCTAGAGCCTCCAACATAAATCCCCACATGGCTGACCGCCCCTGCAGATGCATAAGTTCCCGTAAAAAACACCAGATCTCCGGGTCTAGCTTCCTCTCTTGACACAATCGCACACTGGTCATAAATCCCCTGAGCTGTTGTTCGGGAAAGGTGATACACCCCGGATCTCGTGTAGACCCAACAGATATATCCACTGCAGTCGAAACTGGTGTCTGGAGAACTACCGCCCCATACATAGGGATAACCAATATAACGGGTTGCCTCTGCCATCAGCGCGGAAAAACTCCCATCTCCCATAGCCTGTCCGGGAGGAAGACCATTTCCACCTGGTACACTCACACCGTATTTTGCCAGCATATAGATGCGCTGTACATTCGTTTTATCTTCCAGAGAAACCTCCTGGTTTAATTCTGCAGCAAGATTTCCGTAGACCATATTCAGGCTTTGGATTGGAATTGCAACTGTATAGGTTTCTCCCTCTTCATCCTCCCTCTCCTCATACTCTACAAAACAATCTGCGAATGCCCGATAGTCCCCCTCATCCATCCGAGGGTACTCCTTACCAAAAAACAGGGCATAAAAAATCGCTTTTACCTGGTAGGGATCTACTTCTTCGGCTTCTGCCATACCATTAATTTCATTTAACACCCCATCCAGTTTTTCAAAACTGTCCTGCATATTTTCGATGTACATCCGATACTCTGCTGGCACCTTTGAGGACAAATACCCTCCATGAAAGGACAGCTGGACAGCAGAAATGTTATGGTCTACAGTCCCAGAAAGCGTGCACATAATCATGGTGGCAATTAAAATAACAGGGGTTACTAATGCTGCAATAACAGAAAAAACCACAGTCCGCCCATTCCGGTCAGATAGGGTAAGCGCTACCAGTTTTGCTGTCACAGCGGCAGCTGAGACGGCCATAAAATCACTCCTTCCACACTTTTTATCGAGATATTCATCTGACGCATCAGGATTTATTTCATTCCATCATAGCCCCCCATATGAAACAGGCTCTGCTGATAGAAGTCTCCCTCTCTTTCCTGTTTCTGTACAAGCTGATAAGCATGTTCGATTGCGTCCTCCAGAAACTGGGTTTCAAACCCTGCCGTTTCGTACCCTTGCCAGATTACATTGGAATAATAGTCAGAGGGAATTCCAAATGAATGCCCTGGTGTCATCACATAAACCATGGCCGGAACAATTTTTCCATCCAGTTCAATCTCCAGCATCTGCTTATCATAGAAATTCGGATACCCTTCATAAAGATCCAGCGATGCCTCGTCTTTCTTCTGAATCTCCCAGACCAGTATCGGCACAGTACTCCCTGCTTTAGGTTCTACGGTTGCCACAGCCCCCCTGCGGCCTCCCCGAAATAACAGTTCGTAATCCTTTAATTCACTCTTTCCTACTACCTTCGCAGTCGGACAACGAAATGCCATCTGCTCCAGATTCAGATTGCTCCCATAGGCAATATAAAGTCTTTGTTTTCCTTTCAATTTGCTTCCTCCTGTCACATTCGCATACAAAAAGCCGGGGATTCCTGTGCTTCCCCAGCTGATTCTAATTCCTCAATTGGATGAATGGTTTCCTGTCTCTGGATCCGTTCTGCCAATTCCTTCTCCCGCTTCTGTCGCATTCTTTCCTTTTGTGCTTCCGCCTGAGCCGGATCCTTCCAGGCAATACAGCCCGGCAGATTTGCCAGCAGATGTTGACGAGCTGTGGCGAATTCTTCCCCATTTAATCCTAGCCGTAAAAGCCAAGTGCGGAATGTATACTTCTCATTGCTGGTCTGAGTTTTTCTTCTGCTGGCGCAGGACTGATTCAGCGCTTGGGCGCCAATCGCCAGACAAAACTGGATATAGGCCTTAATCTTGCCTGCATGAAGCGTCCCATTGAACAGACGAAATTCCACTGTTCCTTTCTGAAAAACAGAATGAAGGTTCAGACAATGATAGCGGCTATCATCATAATGCTGGTCTCTGCGGCTCTCCCCGTTATACCAGATCCGTTCCACTGCCTCCATACTCTTTGGTTTTCTTCTGTTTAATTCTTCCAAAAATCGTGTGTCTACTGGCTGACACCACCGATGCTGTCGATCCACGGACACCCCCAGAGCTTTATAGATCAGATCTTCCTTGGCTGCCATGATATTAGTGATATTACGAAGGGTTCTGGCATCAAACGGTTCCGCATTGATATGCACATGGATACCGCAGCTTCCATTCGTCAGTGCCCCATGCTCTTTCAGCTTCCGGATGATCTCCTGAATCGTCACAATATCCTCATAGCGACAGATGGGACTTACCATCTCCGTCTGATATTCTCTCCCTGCATTGATCTTTCTCCCATTCGATTTTTTCTGCGCTGTTATACTCCCATCACTCATAAACTTCCACTGCCGCCCCTCCGTGTCAATGGCTGCATAGGTATCGTAATAGGTTCCCAGATATTTGACTCTAGTTCCAAAATACTCTGCCGTTACCTCAGCCGCTTTCGCACGGGTAATGCCGGTCATCTCAATCTCAATGCCAAATTTCTGCTCCTTTAACTCCATTCATAGTCTCCCCTTTTAGCGTCCTCCTGCCTTTCCGAACAGTCTGGCTTTGTGTTCCGGGGCATTTACCATTAAGTTATATCGCTCATTTCCACATTTATACAGGCAGACTCCCCGTTGTGGATACCGGATCAGGTTATACTCACTATCCTCCAGCTGCAGGGTATCCGTATAAAACTTGGCATCAATGCTCCCCGCATTGAACAGAAACTGATGCGTCGGGATGGAAAACAGCGGCTTGGTATACTCCCTCACGCCATCCAGATTAAAATCCTCTAGGTTCTGGCTGGCTATGATAACTGCAGAATCTTTTTTTCGCACACGCTTCATAAAATTTCTAACATACTCTACTGCAGTCAGGTTGGAAAGGAACAGATAAAACTCATCCAGACTGGCTGCCGTATTGCCTTGTGTCAAAAGAACATCGCTCATAAACGAAAGCACATTAAAAAGCAATGCATTTTTAAGGCTCCTGCTGGCCTGTAACAGTCCTTTTACCCCAAAGGTAATGAAGCCATCATCGGTGATATTGGTATGTCCATTAAAGAACTTGCTCTCAGCTCCCACACACATAGAATTCAGCCCAAGAAGAATACTCTGAATCATTTCTGCTGTATAAAGCTGTCTTCTGTTTTCGTCAAATCCCTGATATTCTTCCTCAATGAACGCATAAAGATCGGAGAGAACTGGGTAATCCTCCGCAGCCAGGCATTCAAAATCACTTTCGTCTGTAATCCCCCATCTGGTATATAACTTCTGCAGCATGATCTCAATCACATCGATTTCCCTGTCGGAAAAATCCTTGTAGCTTCGGAAAAAGTCCTTTAAGAAACTGATATGCTGGGATAATCTGGACCGGATGCGAAAGGTCTGAGGTGCATCCAGATCCTCCGGGCTTCCCGCTTCGTCCCAGGTTTTCGGTTCCAGAGGGTTGATAATGAACTCCCCACTCATTAAGTCGATAAAACACCCTCCCAGATTATTGGTCAGATCTTCATACTCCATTTCCGGATCCAGAGCGCAGATATGCATTCCGGACTCCCTTAAATTCGTCAGCAGCAATTTAAGCAGATAGCTTTTTCCCTGTCCGCTGTTTCCCAGAATCAGGATATTGGCATTCGTCTTATCATCTGCTCTCCGGTTAAAATCCACCAGTACATTACTCCCAAATTTATCTCTCCCAATATAGAACCCATGAGGATCCGTCTTTCCTGAATAGTTAAAGGGATACAGATTCGCCACACTGCTGGCCGGAAGCACTCTCTCAAACTGATCCTTAAACAGGTTATAACCGCTTGGCATTACACACCGGAACCCCTGTTGTTGACGGAGGATCAGTCGGTCTACATTCAATTTTGACCGGATCAGTTCCGTTAGTACTTCTGTTTGAAGAAGCTTCAAATGCTCCAGATCATGGGCACACAACTCCAGATATACTGCCGTATGGAGGAGGGGTTCTCGGTTACGGTGCATCTGGGCTACGATGGTAGTTACATCCTGTAAATTACTTTCAGCCAAAACAGTCTGCTGTAAATCACTGGTATTGCTCCGATCCATCCGGTTTTTGTTGGCTGCATTACTGATGATCTTCCGCTCCTCAACGGGTGTCACATGACGGGTATAGATCCGCAAGGTTACACCATCTTTCTCCCCTAAATGTGAAAGAATTGCCTGCTCTTCCGTAGCAGTCGGGTACTCCCGCAGTGCCCAGACACAACGATAGGTGTTACCGCAAATAAAATGATCTGTTTCAAATTTAATGACAGACGGGGCAATCATATCCAGAAATTCCTGGATACGCACATTATCTTCCCTGTCATCAACTGCTGTTCTTCCTTTTTTCAAGTCATCTCCTCCTCACTCTAAATCTCTGGTATGATCCACCGCTCCCCGTCAAAGTCTTCAAACTTCTCTGTGGTCACGTTCTGCTCATAGTAAACAGCCAGGATACGTTTGATATCCTCTTTATCTGCCCGTTTAACAGAAAAACTCTGTTCCTTCAGGGATTTTTCAATCCTGGAAAGGTACGGAAAAATATCCGATTCCTTTTCATCTTTTAACCGCAGCATAATCAGAAATTCACGGGCTGTCGCCATCTGCACCTGAATCCGGTCCAGATGGGTCTGATCCTGTTCCAAAAGACGGCGTATGACTGGATTCTCTTCCTGCTCCATCTGACTTTTCAGAAACCGCTTGTTGTCTTCAAAGCTTTCCCTGCTGTTTAGACACAGCATCTCAATCTCTGCCACTCCTTTTAGTACAGTCATAAGAGCATAGATTCTTGCCCCGACACTAGATTCGGACAAAACAGAAATATTCGTTGGTTTTACAATAAAATACACCAGCTCCCCCTGTCCGTAGGTCACCAGACTGTAGTCTGTAATCTCCTTTGCACCAATGAACTGCCGTGTGGAGAGGCGCTTCTCTGCCTCTTTTTTCGCTTTTCGTTTCTCCCTGCTCATTCATACCTCCACTCAAAAAATTGCTGACGCATAAAAAAATACGCACAGGCATACCGGATAAAATCCAGAATGCTGGTATCTTCAAAGCGGATCGTCAGAAATCCATATACCCCTGTCAGAACACAAGGGAACATAAATCCCGCCTGCGTAGCTGCTAAAATGGAGACCAATCCGCAAATACCAAGAATCCCAATGTCCCGAAGCTGCCATAACCAAAGTGTTGCTTTTGATTTCAAATGGTCCGGATAAATATACAACCGATCACCTCCAAATAATAACCGCCGGCATGATGAAGCTCTGCCGGCGGTATGTTCGATCCTTCCTCTTATTCAGTTTCCTCAAGTTCTGCCTTTCCCTCTGTCTCCTGCATCTCTCCAGATACTACATGTTCTTCCTGCGAAAGTACATCTTCAATCAGTCCGATCACAAATTCTTTCTGGCTCTGTCCTGTCTTTTTGAGGTATTTTTTTAACCTCTGAAAAAACTCCTCTGATACCTGAAATGCCAGTGTCCTGGTTCCGTTTGCCATCTCTCTTTCTCCCTTCTCAAAGTGGTCTTTTAGAATCCGTTCCATATACTCGTTCAGCTTGATTCCCCATTCTTCCTGTTCTTCCCGAACTTTCTTATGCAGGGATTCTGGAATCATGGCGCATAAATTTTTCTTACGCTCTTCCATTTGACTCTCCTTTCCTCGTTTTTACAAACCAAGTATATCCATAAAGAGATGAGATAGCTATGACGATACCCAACAAAGATTGCCTGAAAACGGAAGCAGAACTACCAATCTTATGGTTCTTTCTCCTCCTTCATCTTGCGCAAAAAATAAGCGATACCACGGAGAACAAAATCCACACACGGTATCGCTACGCTATTTCCAAGAGCTTTATAACGGGCACTGTCCGAGGCACCAGGGATATCTGTCCAGTGATCCGGAAAACCCTGCAACCGTTCACACTCCAAAGGCGTCAGTCTCCGGATCAGTTTCCGGTTCTCAACAATACATTTATCTTCGCTGACATATTGATTATTAATCCCCTTATGATCTGTATATCCAATGGTTCCTACCGTATTCTGATACGGCTCACACACCAGATCCGTAGCATCCTTATGCTGTCTGGCACTCTGAGTCGCTGTTACCCGATTTTGCAGAAATTCATCACTTCTCTGGCGGCTGAACACTGCATGACGGTCTGCGCTCGTAAGAGTATAGGATATATCCGGCTGGCATCCCAGACCATTTCCTCCATTTTGTACTTCCCGATCAATGATATTTCCGGCAATACAATAACTCTCCGGCATATCTGAAACCAGTGGGACATTGTTTCCTCCTGTTCCATACCGGGCTGACATGGTAGGGGCCACCTCATGCGGACCTGTATATCTGGCATCAATCCCGTGATTCTCAAACAGAATCTGGTAATTGTTCCCGCCGGTTTCTGCCTCCTCTGTAAGGGCTAGATCCGGAGTTTCCTCTGCCCCAGCACTCCCCTGCTGGATGCCCATCACCAAAGGCGGATGACCACTCATCCCTGCCCGCAGGGTTGCTGTTACATCGACCGAAACATCCATACGCTCTCCTCCTTGGTCATTGAGGCACAGACACTCTTCTTTTTCTGCACTTTCAAACTTCCTCATCCCCCCTGCCACAAAGGTCTGCATCTGCAAATTGGTCGTTGCCATCAAAGCTCCGGATATTCCATTAAGGTTGATTGTTTCTTCCCTCTGATCAATATGAACCGCAAAAATATCCACCTGTTTTTCCTCTGCTACTCTACTCCCGCCTGAATCCGCAGAGCTGTTTCCAGCTGCGGCGGTAACTCCTTTCCCCTGATCTTGGCCCTCCGCAGGATCCCCAGGCAGGCGTTCCTGCTCAAATAATATCTTTGGTGCGGTGAGTCCTCCAAAATCTGCGACAAGGAAGATTCTACGGCGGCGCTGGGCGACTCCCCAGTATTGAGCATCCAAGACTCTCCAAGCCAGGCTGAATTGATCTCCCAAAATGGCAGCCCCAGCAGATTCCCAGCGCCCGGTGTCAGGTCGAGGCACATGACAGGTACTGTCCTTGATATGGACAATCTCCTCGATGACCGCCCGGAAATCTTCTCCATTTGCGGAACTGAATGCTCCAGGGACATTTTCCCAAACGAGGTATCGAGGTCGAATAAAGTCATCTGATACCCCTCGTCTTTCATCCTCTGCTCTCATCTCCTTTACTATGCGTACCTGGTCCATAAACAGACCGGAGCGCTCCCCTGCCAATCCTTTCCGTAATCCGGCTACTGACAAATCCTGACAGGGGCTGCCTCCGCAGATTACATCCACAGGCGGCAATTTTGCTCCATCCAGTTTTGTAATGTCCCCTACATGGATCATATCTGGAAACCGGAGTTTGGTTACCCTCATGGGAAACGGTTCTATCTCACTGGCCCATACCGGTACACCTCCACAGTGAACTGCCGCCAAAGGGAATCCTCCAATCCCGTCAAACAGACTCCCCAGTGTCATCATCCGCCCATCTCCATTCCCTTTTGTATCGGTACTTCACATAGTTCCCATCCAATCTCCTGTTCGCTGACCCGTCTAAGCGGAATCTGAAGCTGCCTTGCTGCACGGATTTCCTGCTCCATTCCTGAAGACAGTTCACTTCCACACACCCAGACTTCCTCACACACCTTCAAAATCCGAAGCCCCATATCTGTTCCCAGCTTCCTCTCTTCTGGGACTCCATCATCCAGCATCTGCGGATATAACAGATGGGAGGCAATTGGCGTAACCCCCTGGTTCATGGCATAACGACAGGCTGCCTTTGCAAATGCTACATTCCGCTCAACATCTCCAGAATACGGAGATGCAATATACACCAGTTTGTTGTGTTCCATCCTTCACCGTCCTCTCTACTTAGAAACCACTTGCACAACCGTCCTTGTTAGGTTCATAGCTCCCTGCGCTGCATAGACTGCTCCCATCACATTTGCTTTGGTTCCCGTTTCCAACCCAAACTGCCCCGCAATCCGAGGAATCTCACCTGCCGATAACATAAGTCCCAGACCAAGCAGTGCCTGATCCTTAACGACCATCAGACCTGCGATCAGGACCGTCGCCTGTAAAAATGCGGTCAGGCACAGACCGATTACCTGCTTGCACCAGCCAACAAATCCATCAATATATCCCCTTGGCACACTGAATAAATAAAGGCTCCCTACTGCAATCTGGATCAGCAGGATCCCGCCCCGTTTTAAGTTCGCAAAGAACACTTTGATTACCGCATAACCCATGAGGATCAGGAGAAAAATCATAAAAATCGGGCTGCTGATACTTCCGATTCCACCAAAAACTCCAGATGTGGCAGCTTCTTGCCAGGTAGCAGCATCCTGAAGAGACTGCACAATCCCTGCCGCAACTGTCCCAATATCTTCTCCCAATCCTGTAATACCGGCTGTAAAACTCCCCTGAAGTGAAATACTGAGCTTATAAAGTTCCACTGGAACAGTCGTAAAAAGGCTGGCTGCCAGGAATCCTTTGATTACATTCAGGGCAGTATCGCGTATGCTTCCCCTGCCATTCTGATATTCAATTCCGCATTCAAAGGCTGCCACTACGATTCCCGTCACATAAAGTGCCCATGCCAGATAATAAAAAAGAAGCACAACAGACTGTACCCAGCTCATTTCAAACAGTTCAGCCCCCATGCTTCCCATCTGCATGAAAAAATCCCCCAGAAATCCAACAATCTGACCATACAGCCAGTCAATGATCTGTCCCAGAACCGTGTCTGCAACAAAATCCCAGATAAACAAGTTTTAACCACCTCCCCTTAACACATCTTCTGTCCCATTTGCATAGTTTCCTCCGGTTCCTGAAACACTTGCAGATAGGTTTTTATCGCTTCGCTGAGTACTTTATAATCCTCTTTTCCGGGCTGATATACATACCAGCCGATCTCCTTTCCATAGGACCAGATGTGGGGATTTACCCCGTCGCGAAAATTGGGATTAGTCGTTTTTTTCAGCCCCCACACATCTCCAAATTTCACAACCATGCTGTCGATCATTCCTTCATTCCGATTCAAAAGGGTCACTTTCAATCGGTCATAATGATCCGCAACCATGCCTGTCTGAAAGTTGATTTTGACACGGATCTGATCCGTCAGCCTTCCATAACAACAATTCCCGACAAACCTTGGTTCTGAAAAGTTCGCTCCCGTTCCAAATAATTTTTTAAGTTCTCTCTCAAAAAACGTCATGCTTTCCTCCTCCGACCTATGTGGGTTCTCACGTTCTTCCCCTTCTTTCTTTCCTGCCATTTTTCCTGGTTCCACCTTCTGGCAAACGCTTCCTGTCCATAATGCAACTGTTTCTCCCTCTCTTGTAAGCAGTTCATCCATCCTTCCAATCAGTCTTTCCATATGCGCCTGCCAGTGCTTCCAATCCCGTTCCTGAAACCAACCGCCCCACAAAACTCCCGACTTCTCCTGCTCTTTTGCACATTTACGGCTGTAAAAAAGAGTTTCCGACAGATATTCCCTTACCCACTGAAGGGATTCTTTTGATGCTGTAAAAGAAGACAGGGAGGAAAACTTTTTATCCCCCCTGATTCCATCCAGTGCAGAAAAATCCTTCTCCTGGAATTTTACAATTAGTTCTGCCACTGCCATTGGGCTTGTATGAGACACCCCTTCTGACACTTCCGGAGGGGCATTCCAAGAATCTGCCCTCAACCAGTCAATCATCTGCTGAAGCTTCACATCTCCTTGTTCCGGAAGATGGTTCCGTATAAGACCAATGGCATCCAGCCCAGTATCAGACTCAAACGCAGTAATTCCCCAACATCCCATGACATCCCTCCTAAATTCCGAGAATCTGCCAGATATAAAGCGGTGCAGTTAGGGTAAATACCAGACAGGCAAACAGAATTGCAGGTGCTGCCCATTCAAACTGTCCGTGCTTCCGATAATCAAAGTATGCCGTTCCCAGTTTTCCAAAAAAGAACACGGCAAGGATCAGATCTATAGCGGGAAATACAACATGATCGACAACTGTTTTAATCTGTTGGGATGCCGTCTGCCAAGTTCCCTCAATCGCACCGGCTACATCGCCCGATGCATATACCGGAACGCAGAACAAAACTACCAGTACGAATACCATGCACATAACTGCTGAAATTTTCTTTGTTCTCATTTATTTTTCCTTTCTACTAAGATTGTGTGAGTTTCAGCCCCATTCTTTGCTGTCTTTCAAGAAGAGGAGCCAATTCGATAATATCCGGATGTTCCTGAAACTTTAGATCTCCCCGAAAGCCAACTTTTAAACTGCTAAACCGCTTTGCCTCCTCCTGCAAAGAAGTAGGTGCATCTAGTGGAAGTTCCTGATTCCACCGAACCCATTCCCCATTTTGAAAACGTGGCTGCAATCTCAAAATCACATAGGATTCCGGAACAAATACAGGATAATACCTTAATACTCCTCCAACTCCATAGTAAGGCTTCCCTTCCATCATCACTGTCTTTTGCATTAATTCCAGTGTATCCTCTAAAGATGTACAAAACCAGCACTCCTTATCACCCATCCTTCGTATCCTGCCATCCCGCAGAATATCTTCCAAATGGTCACGGGTTGTGTAATGATACAAAAATCCCTTTGGTTTCTCCGTCTGTTGATATGACATACTTCCTCCTACTCTGGTTTCTGTGGTGCGATATGCCAGTCACTCCACAAGTTCCCATCAATGGTAATAGAATCATTCAGATTCATGGAGAGCATTCCAGCCGGTGTCCAGCAATCCAGCAGCCAAGTATATGGCGTATAACTTCCGTCCGGATACCAAATTGGTGTAAAATGCGTTCTCCTCTCATAGGTACTGTAACCATTTTTCTTAAACTCATGGGTCATATCATAGCCGACATTCATCCGCTCCAAAAGCCTCCAAAACCTCTCATACTGAAATTCCGGAAAATAAGTCACCGCATTCTGCGCAGATGTCACTGCAGAACTCTGATTGGTGCTGACATGAGTTGTTACCTTTTCCTGGAATCCATAACCGGATTTCATCGTCCTTCCCGTAGCAGTAGGGGACTTTTCATCGGTTGTAATTCTCATATCTGCAGTCAGGCTTGCGGAATATCGGTCCAGATCAAACTCCCACCAGCCATGGTCACACCAGTACCCGTCATCATCCTCATCCCCGCTGTGCCATACCCAGTATTCCCTCCACCATGGTCTCCACACACCCCAGGATGCAGAGGTTACTTCTGCATTGGAAGGAACCGAAGGTCTTGTAAACTCGTCATTCCGGTCATCCGCATTGGGATCTGGCGGTGGATTTTCATCCAGATCCACAACCTTGATGTGAAGAGTTCCTTTACTTGTTCCTCCTCCGCCCCGCACACGGACGGTCATCGTCATAGTCTGAGGCTGCTCCGGTGTTGTCCAGCGGATCCAAGCCAGCTGACTGTCGCCAGACGGATAATATACCTCCCCTACCTCATAGCTTCTTCCCCCTACGGAAAATGTTACGGATACCGGATGATCCGGATCACTCTGCCCGCCGCTTACCTCTACTGCCGTAATCACTTCCGTATTCGTCCGATATTCATAATCATAAGTCGTGATTTCCGGTTCTTCTGGAGGCACATCCCGGAACCGTACAATACCAAGACCCAAGGAACTCTTTATTTCACTGTTGGAACGGACTCCCGATGTCGGACCGCCCCAGGCCGGATATCCCAGATCTGGTGTTTCCAAAAACATGGAAAGCGGCAGGTTCTGAAATGCCACTGTTGGAAGGACAGTACGAAGCCCACCACTTAACATCTCATCATAGAGCGCTGCCTCTGTTGCTGTAACCGCAATCAGGGTTCCCTGAAATTTAAGGAAACTGATCGGCTCCAATAAGAGCCTATACTCCCCTCCCACCAGTGTGTCAAAGTCCATTCCGGTTAGTCCGGCAATGCTACGCACCACCTGTTCATCTGTAAAATAGCTTTTTATCTGCTCAATATTAGCTTGCCCCAAGCTTTTCGAGCTGATGATCCTTGGTAGGGGCTGTGCCGGATTCACATACTCATACGGATTGGTGTCGATCATCAGGGCACTTCCTTTGGTATATGACATTTTACTGACTTTCCCAAAGGAGTAGGTAATATTGGGATGCTTATTTGTTAAGTCAATCGGTCTTGTTACCGGATCATGGCTCTCTGCCCGGATTACGGTAACCCGCACTCCTTCATTTCCCGGTGACCAGGAATTCTGGATGGTCCCCTGTCCCATACTTCCGCCACCTCCATCCAGGTTCCCGTCCCCTACCGCATAAACCTGGATGGAGAGTATCAAAGACAGTAAGATTGAGACTGTAAAAAACACATATTTCTTCTGTTTCAAGTATCCTCCTTTCCAACCACGGGAAGCCTTGTTTCCTTCCCTGGTTTCTGGGAAAAGAAAAAACACCACATTGATGCGGTGCTTCCTCTTTCTGTCTTAATCCATAATGCCAATCTTATTCCCGTTTTCATACATATCTTCTGCTGCAGTTCCAGAGCCTCCTCCTCCATGATTTTCTACCCAGCCGAATCCTGGAACATAGATCTGGTTCCCGGAAGTATCTCCTGCCTGCGGCTGTTCCGGATCTGCTACCGGTTCGGACGGTTTTTCTACCGCTTCATGATCCACCGGAACCGGAGGGGTATCCTGCTTTGTACCATCCGGTTTTTGTGTTGGATCTGTCAGGATCTCCTTGCTTGGCGGTTCTGGTTTGGTTGGTTTCGGTTGGATACTCTGCGTTGTCTGATCAGTCTGTGGCGCCCGACTGTCCACCGCCTGAGTGTCTGTTTCCTGATTTTCTCCGATTCCCTGATGAATCACAAGGCTCTCTTCTTCTCTGGACACTACTTTACTTTCCTCTTCCTTCTTTTCAAAATCTCCAGGATCTACAATCAATTCTGTTTCCGTTTCCCCTGTTCCTGGCAGAACATCTTTACCTGACGGTTTCGAACCAAACTGCATTCCTATGGCAGCGATCAGGCCGATTCCTATGAGCACGCCACCCAAAATTGCCAGATTCTTTTTCATCTTCTCTGTCAGTTTCATAATTCTGCTCCTCCTTTATCCTGTTTTGTTATGCACAACATACTATACAATCCTCTCAAAGTCCAGGTCATTCCCTAGAACACCTCTGTATATCCAGCCTGTACCTTCAATGTGATCCACATGGATGGAAGAATCCGGCCGCCAAACCGAACCGGAACCTCCAGTCTAACAATAGCATCTGCCTCAAACCGCTGCGCATGGGCTGGATCTGATGGGGCCAGAGGTGCATTCCGAAGCGTCACTTGCAGGCTGTCTATGGCAAACTCCATTGCAGTTCCAGTATCCGCATACTTTATATGCCTGCCGCCAGACAATCGGGTCCCTATGGTTTCATCCAGATAATCATAAATGTCCCCTTCATTCAGATCTTCTTCCCAACTTCCCTCTCCAAAAGGAACATAACTGCCAGAATATCCCTCCCTGACTCCATGATACACACCTGCATAATTATCATTGACTGTGGAGATGACAGCATCCTCCACGGCTTCCCGCACACCTGCCGCAATAATTTGAAGCCGGAAATACTCACTAATCCCACACATCAGAATAATCAACGAAAGAACAATCCCGATGGTCATGGGAAATGAGGAGGCTCGCCTGTCTCTCAGTATCTCTTTCATCCGTTTCCGCAATCCCTCCACCTCATTTCCAGTAAACTTCTGATTTTCCAGCTTCCTGTGCGCGAAGCGTAACCGGAAAAGAAGCAAACTCGCCAAACAGACCGATATTTGTATCCATCGTCAGGGTAACGGTAACCTCTTCATTTAACTGGATTCTTCCATGACTGGACCATAAAATGTCCGGATAAAGCCCTGTTTTTTCTGACAGCACAGCGGCACGGCGGCTTGTCTCTGTACCTACGCGCCCGCTTACCTCTGCTTCACGCACCAGTTCTGTAGCGAAGGTATCCAACTGCTGTTTCTGAATAAAAATCGGAAGCACACGCATGGCAAGGGCAAGCACCATGACCGCACACAAAACCAACACGATCACATCCACATATCCTTCGCCCCGTCTTTCTGACAGTGCTCTCCATAAACGATGACTCCTCATCCTCTCCTCCTTCCTGTCTAAAACATTCCTCCGAGGCTCTCCAATGCCACATAGCAGATAATCGCCAGGTAAGTCAGCAGAAAACATACCAGCATGACAAAGGAAAAAACACGGATCTTAGGAGGGATTTTCTGTGCCTGTGCTTTTAATCTCTGCAGTTCGATCTGCTTAAAATCATGAGCCAGCATCTGAAAATACACTGTGCTGTCATCCCCTCGAAGGACACCAATCAATCCACGTACCACATCGGACAGCATGGGCGAGTTCAGTCTTGCCTCGAATCGTGTCAGCGCCGCTTCATAATTGGAGGAACGCATATCCGCCAGAAGAATATCTAACTCTCCAGTCAGCGCTGGTCCCGCATTCCCCTTGAACCGCTCCAACATACCGATCACATTACGGCTTGCTTTCAGTTCCTGTTCCATAGTCGCCACCATTCTCGGAAGCTCCCCCTCTATCTCTTCCCGCTTTGCCTTTAAGGTTTCATCCGCTTTCTGATTTTCCTTAAAGTAAAGAAGTAAGGCCAGCACAACCACGACAGGAACTAGAAGTGGAAAAAGAAATATGCAGGGAATCGCTCCCAAAAGAACTGCGCCTGATTTTACCAGAGCATACGCCTGATACACTTCCGGGGTCATATTCATTCCACTGGCTTTTAACACATTCTGCATCCTGCTTCTCTTATATGCATCCATCCGGATGAAACCAGACAGTCGCACTGCTAGGATCATAAAATAAGTTTCCAATGTCTTTGCCGCTTTCCGCTCCTGTTTTACCGTACCCAGCATGGCCTTCGCCGCACCCATGGTAGGTAACTTTAGAACAGACGCAGTTAAAAAGAAAAGTCCCAGAGCTAAAAACAGCCCGAATAAAAACAACAAGCCTTCCATAGCTACCTCCTGTATTCAATGGGACGGGTCAATTTCACTACAAAGCCAGCGGATATAAAAATAGCCGCTGCAGTAGCAGCCAGAATACACTGTCCCAGTACCGTATGCATCAGTACATCATACCAATCCTGATTCAGCAGATACATAAGAGGAATATTGCCTACTACAAACACAACCATGATCATAAACTCTTTTCTTGGTTCTGCGATCATGTATTCCAGTTCTGCGTTCACGTTCCGCATATCCGACAGCTTTGATACGATGGGCGGCAGTGTAGTCTTTAAGCTCCGGTCATGCTGGCAGTCACTGACCGCATCGCACCACTCCCGAAACACCTCATTATCAATCCTTCCCCGCAAAATCCGAAGGGCGGCCTGAACATCCGGATTTACCATTTTAATCTGGATGAGAAAATCCTGAAATACTCTGGACACTGGAGGATTTAAATATGCTGTATTCTCCTCCACCGCCGTCACAATATCTTCTGTCCTCAGATATGCTGTGGTAATGACCGAAAGCGCCGTTTCCAGTTCTGCAGACACATCCCTTTTATAATGATTGGCAGTCAGTTTCACATACCAGAATGGCAGAAATAAAAAACCCACTGCCATCACCGGAGCCAGGAAAAAATTCCCTAACAAAATGGCAATGGATCCCCCAGCGCAAAACAGTGCCAGAGCAACTGCGCAGATGAAGGAAAACCGGTTCCCCCTGCCCGTCATTTGAAGAATGTTCTGTGCTTCCTTCAGTTCCCTGCGCAAAATCCCTGATTTTTTTCTTCCTGATGATTCCCTGATGTCTTCCCGCAGACTTCGTTTGGGATTCAATAAAAATCCAAACAGGCTGTCCGTAAACTCCACTGGCTTCATTTCCAGCAGTAAAAATACACCCACGATCATTCCTGCACACGCCAATAGCTGAATCGCCGTCATCCGTTCTCCCCCTCTCTATCCTTTTTTACATTCAAAAGTCCTGCCAGCGTTTCCTGCGGCATTCCATTCTCCATCAGCCGTCTTGCCAGACTGTCCGAAATTGGGTTGATTTGTCTATGATGCCCCACAATTACAAACTTTCCATCCTCCACTCTGTTTTCCGTAATCTGATATTGAAACAGCGGACGGTATCGTCTGGTTCCATCTGCCAGAATCTCACACTCCATGATTTCCATTAAACGGCGTTCCTTGTTTTCCAGCTGTTTGCAAAATGCGATGATCGGATAGGCTTCCGTTACAAATCCCATCAAAGTCTCATCGCTCATATCCACAGCACGTTTACACAGGGAAACCATGCGGCGGTAGGTTGCCTCACAGCTCATGGAATGGATGGTTGTCACAACCGCAACACCGGTTCTGGCTGCCTCCTGTGCCGCATTCGCTTCTGGTCCACGCATTTCTCCTACCACAATAATATCCGGATTAAAGCGTAGCGCCATATCAAGAAGTGCAATCTGATCTACTCTCTGCCTCTCATTCTCGCTGTCACGGGTCAAGGTATGAATCACGGAATTGACTACCCTCCCATCCTTTCTGCGTACCAACGCCAGCTCCCTTGAACCATTCTCAATACTGTAAATACGCTTACCGTCCGGAATTGTGGTCAGAAGCCAGCCTAACAGTGTGGTTTTTCCGGAGCTTGTGGCTCCCGCCACACACACAGAGATTCCATACCGGATGCACTCCGATAAAAAATCCAGCATCTGACTGGTTGCCGTTCCTCCCTTTATAAAGTCCTGTTTCTTCATGCTCTGGGGATTCACAATTCGGATCGAAGCTGCCACCCCGACATCCTCATCAACAAGAGGTGTCTTCAGTACAGCAATACGGATATTTTTACTTAAATGTCCCAGAACGCTTGGACTCGCATCATCCAGCACCATTCCAGACACATGCAACATACGCCGAATGACATTGATGGCATGTTCGGGGCTTTCAAAATGCTCTTTCAATTTTTCTGTCACTCCACCAGAATACTGGACCTCCACATCATCCCAGGCATTTACATCGATCTCCTCGATTCCTTCCCCGTAGATGTACTTTGTGAGAAAACCGAACTCTGCCATTTCTGAATAAATCGCATCAATCAGCTCATCCGTGGTTTTTCCCGGTACTTGTATACGGTTATCCTGAATATACTTCCCGGCAAATCGGCGGATCTGTGCTTTTATTTCTTCGTTTCCATCTCCGGTTACCAGATTACTATATTCTTTGGAAAGATACGCCTGTATCTCCTGCAGCACGGACTGAAAGTCACGCCCTTCATCCTCCGATGCAAAAAACAGGTCATGGGTACGGAGAGAACGACCTCCCGTTTTTTGAGTGCGCAGAGGATCCTCTATGTCCTCCTCTTCTGACCAGATATCCTCCTTTCCATGCATCTGTCCTTCACAAGTCTGTTCCGACAGGCTATCATTTTGGAGGTTTTCTTCTGTCTCCTCCCCTCCATCCAAGCCATCCAAAGAAGCCTCCGTTTCCATGATCTCCTCCGGAAGATGTCCAGAATCCTGTCGTGTTTCTTCCCGAACAGCTTCGGGAAAACCCGCAGAAAACGCGGCTTTGCTGCGTCTTTCCCCTAACATCCGAACACCTCCTTTGTGATTGCTTCCATGGTTTTTCTAAACCCTTTACTGTCCTTTAGTACCAGTTCTTTCAGAAGGTTCCCTTCCAGAACCTGTGCCTTTACTTCCTCGGAATGAGGGATCTGGAATGCCACATTGCCGAGCACCCGTTCAATGTGTTCGCTGGCCTCATTGGGATATACATTGCTCGCCACTTTATACTGCTTTTCTGCATCCCACTGACTGTCCTTAAGAAGCGGAAGCTGGCTGGAAAGATAACTGATGGATTTCAGATCACAGTTTACCAGCCGCAGCACTGCATCTGCCTCCATCAAGGCAATGGCCGAAAGAATGTCATTGGCAATACAGCTTCCACAATCAACGATGATATAGGGAGCGATCTTTCTCAAACACTGCAGTAATTCCTCTGCCTGTGGCCGCTCGTAAGGTGGGTATGTGTATTCATTTTCCCCCTTCCTCATTCCAAGGATTGTTAGATGGCGTATTTTTTTATGAGTAATACAGTTATGGCGTACCAACGATTCCGACACATGGGTTGCTGCCAGAACACTCCCCAGAGAATGCTCCTCTTCCAGGTCTCCAGGAGGACAGATACAGGGAAGCATCGGTGTATTCATATCACACAGAAGGAGAGCTACATCCTTCTTCTGCATGGCAAGACGCGCCGCCAGCTTCACTGCTGTCGTGGTTTTACCAGATCCAGGACTTCCCCAGACTGCCAGCATTTGATTCTCATTTTCCGGTTCCCAGTCAGGAGAGCTGTCCCCGGCTCCCCTGCTGAAAATACTGTTTTTTAGAAAATTCAAGGCTTACTCCACCCCGCTTTCCTCTGTTTCGCCCTGTCTGGTTTCCTCCTGCTCCTCTGCTTTGGTTTCCTCTGGCTCCTTATCAGAATGATCCAGTGCCTCGTTTTCTTCCGCTTCTCCTTCCATATCTTCTGGAGGATACAGTTCCGTTAACATCTGGTTTTGCGCTTCCAAAAACTGCCCTGCACTCTTTTCATCCCCGCGATACACCAGAGATAAATGCAGTTTTCCATCTGCCTCCAGTTCTGCCAAAACCATTGACTGCTCTGGTGTTACCAGCAAGGTAACGGTTCCAGGCAGCTCACGATCCGCTCCATCTTCCAGTTCTTCTCCCGTATTTGCGTCATATCCACTGTTTGCAGTCACAGCAATGACCTCCACATACTGAAGTTCCGCAGGAATTACTGTTTTTCCCTGCTTTCTATAATCTGGAGCTATGACTGACACAATATCGCCGCTCTTTAGCTTTCCGGACAATCCATTGGCAAATGCCTTAACCGTAACAGAGATTGCCTGCTTTTCTCCTGTCAGATGATAGAGATAGGCATTTTCTGCCGCCGGCTCTTCTGCAATCTTGGATGTCAGGATGTAATCTCCTGGCGCCAAATCTGCAGATGCAAATGCCCCAACTACAGTATCCGAATGCTTTACTACATCATCCGGCAGGTTATAACTGCCAACCTCTATGGTCTTTACCATGTCAGAAGTAATTTCTTCTCCCACTGAAATTGGTTTTACTACACGGACAATTTCCGTCTTTTCACTCATAGCCTTATTAAACAATGGTGTAACTGCAAAGCAGATGATCAAAGACAGCACGATGCAAAGCACACCAAGTACAGTCCTGTTTTTCAAAAATCGCATTTCATCTCCTCCAACTCTTTTCCTTATTTTGATTCCTTTTTAACCAGTGTTCCACTGACTGCTGTCTTCCTATTTTCTGTTGTGGTATACGATGGCCGCAACCATTGTAAGCGGCACTGCAACACAAACCATGATCCATAATTTCTTCTTCATATCATCCATCCTCCTAATCTCATACAATAAACAGCTGCCGCTCCTCCTGCCAGAAACGGTCCCACAGGAAATGCTTCTTTATCTCGTTTTCCCTTGAACCGATTCCACAGGCAGACCATACAACCATACATCACAAATCCTGTCAGTCCTAAACAGGAAGCAGTCAGGCTTGCCGGAAGTCCCAGTACCAAGCCGGTTGCTCCTGCCAGCTTGATATCACCGCCGCCCATTCCACCTTCCCTCTTGCAAAATAATGCAACTATGAGGTATGGCACTGCCCCTAAAGCTCCAAGCAGCTGTCCGGGGGCAAAGTTCAGAAAGGAAAGCAGGGCAATCCCTGCCTGGAATCGGTCCGGAATAATCCGGTACCGAAGATCCCAGGCAGAAACCGCAATAAGCAGCGAGAAAAAAAGCACTGCCTGTACCGCCTGAAGCAGCGATATCCTGATCTCCATATCAACCGCTATAGTCAAACATTTCCTGCACCCTGCGTACCAGTGTAGGAAGTACGGTATCATTAAACAGTGCATAAAGACCTGCCAGAAGCAGTGCTCCCAGCACAACTGCGATCAGGATCTTAATGGCTGTGTCCACATATCCCTCACCGGATGTATCCTGAAGCTTGTTTTTTACATTCCACATATGCATAACCATTGCATTTCGATAATTTACCAGCTGTCTTTTAATATTCTTCATTTGATCTCCTCCATTGATTTTCTGTTTTTGTTCTCTGTACCCCTTAAATCAGACCATGTTCTGCCCTGGATTTTGAGGGGGTGCTGTCTGTAAGGTAGATGCCTGTGCCATGGACAGTGCCTCTCCATAAGCTCCCAATACCGCCTGTTTCAGCTCGTTGCGGAATTCCTCCGTCACAGGAAAACAGATATCCTTGTATCCATCCTGTGTTTTCCGGCTGGGCATAGACATAAAGAGCCCATCCTTACCTCCCTCGACGATTTTGATTCCCCGGACGGCAAAACATCCGGCGATTGTGGCGGATGCATAGGCTCTGATCCCGCCCTGTACTCCTGGTGGATACATAGATGTAATCCGAACGTCTAAATCTGGCATACTGATTCTTCCTCCTTTGTTTTTTTCTGCTCATAAACCGTTCCTTTCTGGATCTATTTCAGTCAAGCAGACAGACAAAACTGCATGCTAAAACTGCATGGTGTGTATGAATTCCTCCGCCAGTTGCGACTCTGTAAAATCAATTCTCTTAAAGTCATAACGATCCACATAAAAAAAGGAACTCCCTGTTTCATCATAGAGTTCCAGCACATCACTAATGGATAGCCCATGACCTGTATAACCGGACGGCGGATGATACCGGAATTTATCATAGAGTTCTTCCAGGTCATTGGTGTCAGATGCCCCTTCATAGACTTTGATATAAAAATCCGGCTTGGGGGAGCCATATTGCTGCTCCATCTGGAAAAGTGCAAGGAACTTCATATGCACATCCACATCTCCTCTCAGTTGCCAGATGCGTACATCTTTTAGCCCCTTTGCCGATTCCATATCTTGCTGGCTATTTGCCAACCGGTCGTAGATCCCGTCCTGCCACTGAATTTTTTGGATATTCCTCTGCTTACGCAGGAAGCTTTCTAATGCTTCATTCTGAAACATGGGATCCACTACTGCACATCCTTCCGTCACACGACCTACCCGGTTCCCATAATACCGGATCACTCCATTTTCAATCTGAATCTGCTTCATTTCCCTTCCCTCATTTCTAAATCATCTCCATCCCCCCGTCCTTCTGTACCTGTTGAAACTGTTCCAGACTCTGCACATCGGGAAAGATCATCCTTCCCTCTAACATTTCCAGTACGGCAAAATCATCCCTGTCGCAGATCAAAATCCGATACTGGTAGTCCTTCTGCATCATTACATAGCTCCATACTTCCTCTGGATTTACCAGCCATACCCCTGACGCATAGCGTCCATCCGGCAGAAAACTGTATCCAGAATATTCAGGGGAATGTCCATGTAAATCCAGCGCCCCAAATGGACGGATCTGGGAGAGCTGGAGTCGTTCCTTTTCCCCCAACAGTTCTGGCCGCAGCACACCAACCACATCCCTGTTCCAGCAGTGCCATGCCTCCCCAGTAGATAGGGAAACCAGATGGGCAATGGAGTGTCTGGGATTTTCTGTTTTCTGGATATTCGTACAGAAAAAAAGCTGCCCTGTGTAATGCTCTGGTAATACCTTTGAGGGAAGAACCACCACCCGGTTCTGGATAGATGCCTCCTTTTCTGTCTGCATACAATCCTTTTCTGTGAATTCCTGCATGATCTTACCCCTCCTTTTTCTGCAGCAGTCTGCTCAGTTCTCCGATTAGATCCAGTCGGAGGCTGTCCGGCATAAACTGAAATGCAGTACGGACATATGCCTCCACTGCCTCCGGAGACTGATCTCCCACCTCGATAACCTCTACCTTCCGAACTGTAATTTTTCCACCCGCCATTCCCAGACAAACAATATCCCCATACTCCAGCTTTGCCGCTTCCCTCATAGATTTTGGAATCAGGACACGTCCCTTTCCATCCACTAAACGATACATCGGTTTACTCATCTGGTCCTTTTCTCCTTTCCCATCAATGCCTCCACTTCATTGGGTTCAATCCCCAGTTCATCGAACACCTTCAGATAAGGTTTGCAAACCGTCTGTACCGGAGCCTCAATACCAATCAGAATCACTCCGGGGACTGTTTCTATCATCAAATCACAATCAAGCGGAATCCCAGCCGTCAGTAACAGTTCACTAGGCACAGAAAGGACACCGTTTTCCTTTTTTTGCACCATTGTTTTTCTCTTGTTTTCTGTTCTCATAGCACCTCTCTTTCCGGACAGATTTCTTCCCGGATCTCATAATGATCCGTTTCTCCATCTCCCCACATTCCAAATAGATCCAGCTGTCTTGGTTTTGACCGCTCCCTCTCACCAGGATCATAATTGGTAATAATGACCTCTGGAAACTCACAACCGCCCTCATACCTCTGAGCCAGGTTATTGATGCGGGTAACAGCTGTAATAAAATATCCTGCATACAGTTCCCGGATGAAATCGCAGTCATTGTAACTGACCATCCACTTCCCCCTGCTCCCTGTCAGAGTGTCTCGGAGCCGTTTGTGATCCTCTTTTCGGAATACCACTGCATAATGACCTTCCGTCTCATAATAGGGCGGATCGCAATAAAAAAAGGCACTATCCCGGTCATACTGCCGAATCAGTGCCTCAAAGTCTTTATTTTCTATTACGGTATCTGCCAGCCTGCGGGATGCCTGCCAAATGGTGTCAAAGCAGTTTCTCACATCAAACGGACGGCAGCCAAAGGACGTGCAGCCACTTCCATAGCTGTACCGAATTAGTTTAAAAAATGCAGCCGCCCGTTTTACATCGGTTACCTCTGCATTTTCCAGCAGGATTTTTTTCACTTCCTCATAATCCGGCGGCATCAGATGCTTCTCTGCCAGCTCCAGCTCCTCAATTAAAAATCGGGTATCCGGTTCCTGCTTTTCAATAAAATTACGGATTACTGTAAATTCATCCCTGCTGTTTAACGGAAGAAATCCGAGTTCCTTAAGGAATGCCCCCGTGCGGTTCTTGACGCAATAAAACAGATTTGCCAAGTTAGAGTTATAATCATTATAAATCTCCATACACCGGTCATCTGGTGGTTTTCCAAATAGTACCCAACCACCTCCGCCAAACACCTCAATGTACCGGTCATAACTTGCAGGAAACATCGTGTAAATCAGGCTGCGGAGTGCTTTCTTTCCGCCAACCCATGAAATAAAACTGTTGATTCTGCATCCCTCCTAACATCCACAATACTCATGAAACATATAACTGAGTCCTACGAAAATACCGGTGACATCCCAGGTTCAAAGTCCAGCTTCTCTGCCTGTTCTACTGCCTTTTCCAGTCTTTGGGCTTCCCTATCAAATCGATAAACTGAATTCCCCAACTTCTCCTGTGGGGTCACGGCTTCCTCATTTACAGCTTCAACCATCGCATTCAGTTCAGTTACGCTTACATTCTCTGTTTCTTTTAGAATAATCGTTTCATGAATCGATGACGGAATCACGATCAAATCTGATCCCAGCTTTTCTGCAATAAGAGACATCACTTCTTCGTCACACATATAAACCGCCCCATTGACCTAATTTGAATTCGTCAGAACATACATCATTGCATTGGGATCCACATCCTCTAAATATTCCAAACTACCTGCTTTTACATCTCCCAGTTCATCAGAATACATTTTTGCCAGCATATCCTGTAAATCCAAAAAACAAGGAGGATTGCTCTGCTTCATGTTTTCCCAGGCATCCTGCTTTAACTGCTCCTCACTGACTCCCAACCACCTCAGCCTGTCATAATTAATAATGGCACTTCCGGCCTTTTCTCCATCCACCAACACATGAAATCCATAAACCAGTGCCAGATCCTCTCGTATTTCATGAGGACAGCTTGCCAGAAAATCTATATTTTCCTGTGCGTTGCGGACATAGACGGTCAGACTCTTCTTTATCGTTTCATAATCCCATTCCCTGCTTGAAATGCCATCTATGCTTATCTCTGCTTCCTGGCACTTCTGATAATCCTGAGCAATTTTCTGCCACACATCCTCCAGTTTCTTTCCATCCTCAAGTTCCTGATAATAGGATTCCAGATATAAAAGCGGAACGGATGTATAGCTTTTAGTGCCTGGAAGGTATACTCCCTGCAATTTGATGTTGTTATTTTTTAACACCTCCATGATTTCCACTTTTCTTTCCTGAAAAGATTCCGGAAAAAATCGTTTTAAATTCTTTTTTGTTAATTTCAAAAATTCTTCATATGTCATTTTCTATTCTCCTTCACACCTCATTCTTATTAGTTTCCTCCATTTGATCATCAAGCACGTTCAACGCTTCCCTTACTGCATTTTCATTCCCTGTTCTGTGTTCTGCTGTGTCTGTATTGGAAAATCTTCATTACGGGTAATCATTCCGTAGGTTGTCTGCACACTTTCCAACAGCCCAAGCTGACGTTCCCCATATCCTTGAAAATCAAATGTAGCAAATGCTGGATCATCAATATTGAACTCCAATTCCCGAAACAGATACCTTGCATACGAAGCCATGGAATACATCTGTGGATCATAGGAATAACAATCCAGGTTTTCCGCAATCCGAAGAGCCTGTTCCAAGCTATCGCATTGCTCTAGTTCCAAAGCTGCCTTGAATTTGCAAAGCGTTCTATCATCAGGAAATTCCTGAAGCTGTCTTGCCAGTTCATTCAATGTCTCAATGTCATCTGTCTGCTTAACGGATAATCCATGCACTGTGCTGATGCTCTCCGTAATGATACAGTCATCAAAAGTTCTCTCGTTTAATCTGTTCAGCGCCCACTGAAACCCCAAATCTGTAGTTGGAAGTTCCAACCAGGTTCCCTGTTCTTCTGGATATTGAGATCCGACCAGGCGAAGAGAAAAAATCCCTCCGGCCACTCCGTCAATATCGGGAAGGTGAATTCCATCATAAATATCTTGATACGAAAGAGCATTCTCAAATACATAACCTTTTGAGGTAAATATGCCCATTTCCTCCTTACGCTGATCCATCCCCACTCTTTGCGGATCCAATAATTCTCTTATATCCACTTCAAGCATATGGATCCACTCTAATCTGTCTTCCTCTAGGTAGAATTCTCCCAGTTTCCTGTCATCTATAATGCCTCGGAGGAATTTAAAGCACTCCAGGTTATAACAAAGATTGAGTAACTCTTTTATCCCAACTAGAACATCTATATTTTCTTCCTGACGCATCTGAATGGCGGCTTCATAAGTTTCTATCTGACTGGAGTCCATATGAGTAACCAGACAAGCTAATACATTGACTTCTTCTAAGGTAACAGACGCTGCCTTTTCCAATATATTCTTAAGAAAAGATGGCCAGTTCCCCAGAAGTTCAATCCGGTAAGGCTCATTTTCATGAATAAAGGCTCTCATCTTTGCATCCTTCAAAAAAGCGGGTTCTGCTGGAAGCCTCAGCTTCGCCCCTTGATAACTCCGCTCTGGGAAATATGCTTCTGAATAAATGGCAACATCCAGGGCTGGTTTTAATGTATGTGCCGTCCCTTTCAAAACCTCTTCCGGACATACAAAGTAATCCAGTCCCTCATTTCCAAGAAAAACCATAAGTTCTCCATCTGGTACCAGGATCCTTGTCTCTTGCATTTCTCTGATAAAGCCTCCAGCAGCAATCATTCCCCATGTTTCTGCTAAACTCTGAACCTCCTCATGTGTCAGTTTATCCTGTGAGTCTGCCTGCAGTACACTCCATAATCTTCCCTCATAAGCTTCCAGATCCAGTGATAGGCTAACCGGCTTATGCAGCCTCTTTGCATTATTAAAGTATGTCATCAATTTCTGATTTCTTTTTCCCAACAATCCTACACCTTCCATATGGTCGCGTATAAAAGACGAATAGTTTTCCATCTCATAAGCGGTCAGATGAATACCTTCCTCTGTACTATTCAGAGAATATATCTCTCCTTCTATGGGGCTGAACAATCGAAGGGTATAAAATTCTCCATCATAATGCTCCAAAAACAATCCCTCCTTTCTGAACGGCTGGTTCCTGCTCTTCTCCTTTCAAACCTTCTTCTGTGGTCAGAAAGAATTCATCTCCACTGTTCCAAAAGCTGACATACAGTTCTCCCTCTGGAATTTTGATTCCCCGCTGTTCAAATCCTTCTCCCCACCCATCACTTTCCTGACCTTCCCAGTACTCCTTTACTGCTTCAATCTCCCTTTCAGAAAGCTGGTTATGACTTTCTACTTCCAGAACTCCCCATAGTTCCCCCCGCCAGACTTCCACGGTAGGCTTCATACTGTAAATTTTTTCTTCTAACTTTGGATCATCCAGATAGACCGCCAGCCCCCTATCTCCTTCTTCCTCAAGATTTTCCTCTGCAATCCGTTTCAGGATCTCCGTCTCATAGCTGCACAACTCAGCTGGAAATACCTCCTCTCCGTATTCCTCCAAATTTCCCCAGTCATCTTTTGTATACATGGTAGCTATCAAAGGACTGAAAAACCGAAGTACAGAACGCTCCGTTGTTTTTTCACTGATGCTGTCCGATTTTACTCCTGTCAATACTTCTTTCCTCCTCTCGTAAAACTCTGCTTCCATGCCTGCGAATCACACAGGCCGTCATAATCCATTCAAATACTCGGTCGCTCACCAACTCTGGATCTGTAAGTTCTGATAAACGAATATGACTGCTTCCCTGATACAGATCCCTTGCCATATGAAACAAAACGTAGCCATCCAAATCAACACCGTGGATATGAATTTTGGAAAAATGAATCCCCTCCTGGTCAATTGCCGCTAAAGCTCTGCTACACAAAAATCGATCTGCGGAAAGAAGATAGACCGCAGAACAGGTCGCTGCTTCTTCAATGGCTCTGTTACACTTCTCTCCCATAGCCAAAAACCGTTCTCTATGACCACTTTGAAAAAAGCACGGATTTCTTCTCCCTGTCAGACGGCACACGCGGCTTACAAAGGTGCTGACAGCCACTTCCTCTGCCAACACCTCCAGAAGCTCATAAAACGGGACACAATCGGTAACACGGCGTTCACACGGGCTTCTCTGATTTTCCAGACAACCAGAAAGGTGACTGATAACCATTCCGCTCCTTCTTGGACGAAATCCTGGTATATGCTGCATTTCCTTTTCCAGCCCAGCATAACGTGTATCACTCATAAATCGAATCATTGTCTCCTACCTCCTCAATATCTCAATTTCTTCTACCCTAATGTCATTCCTCCATATCCTTGTTCTTTTGATTCTAATAATGTTTCAACCGCCTCCTCCCTTGTACGAAACATTCTCCACGGTGAAACTCGATGATAAAGTCCAGTATGACTTCGTACTCCAAAATACCTCCCGTCATAACTCTCTACCGTATATTCGCAGGTACTTTTTTTTGTTTTGTTTGTGATCATCACACAGGTATCTCCCTTATTCCATCCATAAGGAAAGCCCGAATCTTCTTTTAGCTTTTTTTCATCCATTTTCTTCAATTACCACACTCCCCTTTTCTTTGAACTTTTTAACGCCAAAAAGCCAACCATGTTCTAGTAAATAAAACATGATTGGCTCATCTGCTTCTAAATATATAAATACCAGTTATCCCCTTAAATCTTTTTCTCCTTATGATTTATCCACAAGGTTGTCCAGACTTACCTTTTAAGATCACACCTAAAGCGACAATACGAGTACAGATTCCAGATGTTGGCTAATATTGGATAATCTTTTCGATACTTGAACTTTGTTCTATACCTTATATTTTGTCTGGTGCACCAGCAATGAATATCCTTCATCATCATCGAATCTCCCATACCTATACGCTCGCCTAATATATTAATCTTATACTCATCCATCTCTGTTTTCGCAAATAAATAGAACCATACATTATAATATCTGATTCTATACACCTTGCAATCATCACTGTACTTCATACACACTCCTGTTTATACTGTTTCTCTATTTCCACTATTTCCACTGTATCTACATAATATATAGCGTGAATTAGGGGGTAAATATTCCAACTGTGATCAGCAAAATCTCTACAACACCCATTCCACTTTCATCTGTTAAAAAACGTTTTACATTCTTCATAGCTCTCTTAGGTTCCGGTTTATCCGGCACCCTTCCTCCTTCTCTTTTATTTCATTACTTAACTTATTTTTTCGTTTTGAACTTTCTGCCCCGACATTATTTAAAGTCCCGACAATATTGATCCAATTATGGTATTCTTTAAAATCCCATCAGTGCAGGCGCTATCACGATAATCATTACAACGCCCAGCTGTAATATCATAGGAAACAACAGTCGGGTTCCTGCCTCCTCTCCTTTCTTCTTTGCAAGTTCCCGTTTCAACTGAAGTGCTGACAGCTCTTCCTCTGCAAGCATATTCAGGATATCTCTTGTACCTTTTCTGATATTCTGAGAAAGCAGCGTCATCATCTTCAAATAGACCGGAAGCTCCAGTCGATTTCCCAATCTGTAATACCCTTCTGTCTCCGGTATGCCTGATCGGATCTCATTTAATGTATAATTGATCTCCTCCGAAAGGATACGACTATCCGTCATAGTAACGATCTTTAGAAGTGCTCCTTTTACTGTCAGACCCGCTCCCATATACAATGACAACAGATCGACAAATGATGGATATGCCTGCATCAGTTCCTGATTCCGCTTCTGTCCTGCCTTATGCAGATCAGAATATCCTTTGCAAACCAGAAGAACACCAATGCTTACACATAATAAGAACACTATAAATGGCAAAGGAATACTCTTTTTTGTCGTAATAGCATATCCGTCCAACTCAGCCGGAAGCTCTAACTGCCGGCTGTCATTTGACTGAAGCTGCATAAATCGGATCTGCTCTTTCAGCTGATCTATAACCTGTTCCGTCTTCGTCTTTTCTTTCCCGGTTATACGAATCGGATACTGCCTTACCGCCTGAAAATCCTCATACGATAACGTCGCCGTCAGATTGACCAGAACCGGCTCCGGATAATCACCATCCAGAATCGCACCCTTAAAATCCACACAGTCATCACGGTCTATCTCCCACGAAACATCAAGTCCGAGGTCTTCGATCTCATCAATCAGGTTCAGATCCTTCTTCACCTGATCTGCGCTCCCATTTTCTCCCAGATACACTGAATCCAGATATTCAAATCCCGCATCAAATGCCTGCTCTATGCTGTCGGCATCATACATGACTGGAAGCACCGCAACATGAAAATGTTTCTGTTCTCCATCGATCTCTGTCTGCAATTCCATACTGCTCTCATCTCCTCCATATGAGTCGCGATCCAGCACCACCTTTCGTTCCTGACTGAATTCTTTAACCCCTGCGGCAATCATCAGAACCACCATTAAGATCAATATCATAAGAGTTCTGGATATCAGCCCGGTATAATAATCTTCACATATCTGTCCCAGACGTTCTTCTGATACTACATGAACCTTACGCAGACCGGCTCTGACCCTCCTGTGATCCAGATACCTGCCATACCTTTTATATAATCTTCTTACACCCGGTAACTCCATCCGTCACACTCCTATCCTGATCATTTTTCTACTCCACGCAGCAGAAAGGATACTTACAGCCAAACAGATTGTCATAATCAGTCTGCCTGCTATATTCTCATACAAAATATGTATATAGCTTCCATTTGCGATCCGCAGATATGCTAGAATGAAAAATGGAACGATCAACATAATCTTCTGTTCATATTTTTTCGCTGCGATCATCGTCTGTATCTCAAGCTCCACTTCCATCTTCCGGCTGATATCTGCCGCCGTTGCTTTCATAATGTGAACCATGTTGCCACCGGTTCGTTTTGCCACACCGACAACCTGCGCAAATTCCGATATCTCACGAACTCCGGAACGCTCCCCCATATCCTGAAGCAGATATTCTATATCTTCATGCATTCGAAGCCCACGTATCACCCATTTCAATTCCTTCACGATAAGACCAGAATCTCCATATAACTTGCGCATTTCTTCATATGCCGCCGTAAATGCATTTTCAAATGCATATCCTGCTCCCATACTTGCCGCAAGCGACTGCACCATATCCTTAAACTCGACATATAATTGCCTTTGTCGTTTCTCTATGCATCTGCTTCGAAAGACTCGAAGTGCCGCCACACCTCCCGGCGCTGCAATCAGTATAGGAAGCGGAGAATTGTAATATAGAAAACTAATGATCCCGACAAGCCCCAGATATAGGATCAGACACACCGCCACCTCAGGCAGAGACAGTCTGTATATTCTATAATCTGTTTTTCTTCTTGTATCCTCCTGTCTGTTCATCCCTTTCTTCCTTTCTGTCAAATCTTCCGCCAGTAACCTTACCGGAGATTCTTCCGAAAATGCCGCCGGTAACCCTACCGGAGATCCTTCTGAAAATACTGCCGGAAACCTTATCGGAGATCCTTCCGAAAATCTCACACCCCGGCACCTTCTGACCTTACCTCCGCACATAATACGCTCTTGTAAGCTATCCCGGCACGTAGGAACTTCTCCTGATGCAGCAGTTCCGCCCGCGCCCGAAGTCTGCCTGTAACCTTCTGCAGCTGAAAACCATCTGTCACATTTTGTTCCGACAGTGTTCCTGCTGCCGCATAAACCATATCTGTAACCTCCTGTTCTTCTCCCGCCACCATCTCCTCAAACTCATATATCGTATGAAGTTCTACCAGTCCTTCACGCATCCCGGTCACCTCGGCAATCTCCAGCACCTTTCTGGAACCATCCCTCAGTCTTCCAAGATGAATAATGACATCTACAGCAGATGCGATCTGTCTGCGAACAGCTTCCAGCGGAAGCTCCATTCCCATTAATACCATAGATTCCAGACGAGTGATCATATCTCCGGAAGAATTCGCATGTCCGGTAGAGAGGCTCCCATCATGTCCGGTATTCATAGCCGCAAGCATATCAATGGCAGCCGCATCCCTAACCTCTCCTACGATCACACGATCCGGCCGCATTCGAAGACTGGACTTAATAAGCTCCCGGATAGTAACCGCATTCGTTCCCTCTACATTTGAGTTCCGACTTTCCAGCCGAACGAGATTTACTACATTCTTCAACTGTAGTTCCGCAGAATCTTCGATCGTAATAACCCGTTCCTGCTGTGGGATATAATCAGATAATGCATTTAGAAACGTAGTCTTGCCTGCTCCGGTTCCTCCTGATACAAAGATATTGTACCGAGCTTTCACCAGCCGTTTAAGGAACTCTGCCGCATCCTCTGATAATGCCCCAACCTCAATCAGGCGTTCCATCGTCATTTTCTCTTTCGGAAATTTACGAATCGTCATCGTCGGTCCATTTAATGAAATCGGCGGCAATACCACATTCACACGGGAACCATCCGCCAGTCTGGCATCCACGATAGGAACCGCCTCATTTACAATACGATTACAGCCTGCGACGATCTGCTGAATGATCGAAGCCAAACGTTCCTCATTCTCAAATGTCTGATCAACCTTATAAACCCTGCCGGATCTCTCAATAAAGATATTGTCATAGCCATTGATCATGATCTCCGTCACGCTCTCATCCTCAAGGAATTCCGACAATACATCCATCCGCCTTACAGTATTAAACAGCTCCTTTCTAAGTTTTATCCGTGCAGGCAATGGCAGCTCTGTCGTTCCCTTATATTCCATAATGCACTGATCGACCAGCCGTCTGACTTCCATATCATCAATTTCCTGTGACATATCGAGCTCCGCAAGGATGCGTTGCTTCATCTCATTCTTTATTTCCTGTTCCATAACATCTTCTGCTACCCTCCCTGCCATTTTCTTCCATGAGGTTTCCCGCACAACGAATCATCTCCGCACTGTCATATTCAGCATTTGGAACTTCTACGCACTTCATGCGGCTGACGATCTTTCCAAGCTCCTGCCGTTTCAGACAATTCCGGAATACTTTCACTTTCTCCTTCGCATATGCTTCATCAAACACCGGCACGATCACATGGTCAAACGCTTCCAGAACCGAACTGTCACCAAGTACGCCTCCATCAATATCACATACGATCGTGGTGTATCTGCCCCATGCATAGAGCCGATCTAAGAACCAACACATATCTGCCGCATCCAGATTCCGAATATCCAGATAGGATCGGGGAGAATCAATAACCCCCATCTTCCCATCCGCAATGACGCTCCGTTCCACATAGTCAAGTATCTGATCCGACCTCGTCTTGATCAGATAAGCAAGCTCCGACATCGTATACCGCTCCTGAACTTCTCCGATAACTGCAGGAAGCCCATAAGCCTCAAATCCGATGTACAGACCACCTCTTACCTCGTCCAGATAACAGATGCACTTCGATAATCTTGTCTTCCCACAACGCCCAAGCGGTGAAATAACAGCATATGAACAAAACAATTCACTGGACAGGCTCTTACATCCGGCTCGAAAAAAACGTAGGATATCCTGAACGATCTTGTCTGCATCTTCATACTTACAAATAACATTCTCTGCACTATGCTCCGACATTCCTATCACACACAGCTCTGTGTATGTATCCCAGAACGCCGCATCAGCCATCCAGTCTTCCGCAACCAGTACCAGATCCAGATGATTGCCTGTAAGATATTCCGACAGACTCTCTCTCGTTGAAAATGCAAATGCCAGAAAAGAATTTCCGATATCAGCATTAATATAGTTCATCAGACTAACTGCATATCTGATATCCGGATCACAGATGCCAAGCTTTCTCTGTCTCATACAGCAACCTCCTTTATCCATATACTACATACACCAGACACGCCAGCCAGATAGCCAGAGAAAAATGAATCCTGTGTCTCTCTGCCCTGCCATCCAAACCACGCCGTTTCTTTTTGCGGATGAGCAGATTTATCACATAAAACAATGACAAAATTCCACCTGCAATAAATGCATACAGCAAGATCTTCCAGATCATAAATCCACAAAATGCTCCGACAGCCGAGAATAATTTGATATCTCCCGCACCAAGCCATCCTGCCAGAAACATCACATACAGAATACCGATTGGAATCCATATCCCTGCAAGTACACGAATACTTCCGATACGAACTCCATTCTGCCAAACGGTGATAAAAATACCTGTCTCAAGTCCTAACAGGATCAGCCAATTCGGAATCTTCCATGTTCTGATGTCATATAATGCTGCGATACCCGCAACCAGAATCATACCTGTGTTCTCAATCTCTGCCGATATCTCTCCCTCCTTTCATCTGACCTATATATTTCTCCTGTGAACAGCTACTCATCTTCGTGTCCGTCAAGAGCGTATCCATACGTTAGCATTCTGAAAAAGCGAAGTAAATACGCAGAAAATAAACTATATTTCACCATTCTGAACTTGACACAGATTCCCGCACATGACACAAATCAGCACATCTTTCCATCGGTAATCTGTTCTCGATAAAAACCATTACATTACCTTGATAATTCACCTTTACCCATTTTCTGACATCAAAAAAAGACCTGCCGAAACAGATCTTTTTCTGATACACATATGTAATTTTCAGCACTTGTGCTATTTTGAATCATAGACGCATTGTGCTATTTGATTTTGAATGTAATATACTTTTTGCCGTATCCAACGTATAAACGATATGTCCCTTTTTTCAGCTTTGAAAGATCATAATGATCTCCCAGATTGAATGTAACATATTTGCGGCTATGTGCCGGCAGGTCATACCAATTTGTCCATGTAATATTCTTTTCTGCTACTGTCTTCCATTTGCCATTTTCATACTTTTTGAGTTTCCTGTTATTGTTGTATCTGCGCTCTTTGTTGGTTCCGTTATACAGCATATAACAAACCATCATATAGTCCGAATCAAGCTCAACAAGCTCTGCTTTCACAGATTTTCCCTTGTATGCCGAAAGTGCTTTCACAACCTGAATCTTTATCTTATATACAACCGTTCCTGACTCACTTCTATATTTTGTCTGTACAACTACAGTTCCTGTCTTTTTACCGGTTCTGATCGCCATGCCATTCTTCGTCTTTACAACTTTGGCAATCTGCTTATTCGATACCGTCCATTCTGCATTTTTCAGCTTATCGGGTATCTCATATACAGCATATATCGAATAAAAATGCCATGTGGTATTCGTAGCTATCCACCGTTTCCATGAATGTGTCGTGATGCCTCCCTTTGCATTACTTCCACATAACTCTGCTTCCGATGCCTGAACGGAAGCCTGTGAAACAGTTCCATCCTTAAGCTCTGCGGCTTTACTGCTGATACCTGTTGTTACCACCATAGCAAAAATCAATATGCTGCTCATTAAACATTTAAACGCTTTTTTCATGTTTTCTCCCTTTCATATAATTCGCCTTTACATGTCCCTCTGTGATCAATATGAAATTGATACCTTATTTTAGCATATATCTTTCTGCATCTGGTATATATCAAATCTTAAATTTTGCTTTTAAAGCCTCAGATATGCTGCACGCTACCGAATCTTTTGCAGTTTGCCGTTCTCCATATAACGCAAGATAACTCTATAATTATTTCTGGATTTCAATCTTTACAGTATTATCTTTAAATGAAAGTACTATTTTTTGTGTATAATAGTCCAATATAATTTTATTATCTATAAATTTTGCATTAGTAAATGCACTATAGTATGGTTTTATTTCTTCGTACCCACATTTAAGTTCCATTTGCGTACTAAATATTTCTTCTTCGGCAATTGCTTCTCTTGGAAATGAAATCTTATAAATATTTGAATCATTTTCTATTTCGATTGTATTAGCCGAAAATAAATATTTATATCTGTCCATCCATAAAAACTTAGAATGTTCATAATATTTAATGGTATATATCACATTATCTTCTATAAATACATACTGATCTAATGTATCATCATAATACGCATTATTATAATGTGATTTTAACTCTTTTTGAAGAATATCAAAAGATACGTCACTACTGAATTGGGCATATGTGTATTCATATTGCAACAAATGGTTTTTTATATTTATAGTAAATTCTTTATTGTTTTTATTTGTAATTGTAATATATTTCGAATTATTGTAAAAAACCGTATTATAAAGTACTACTCCCGCTCCACACAAAATTAATATTGCTATCAACATAATTAAACCCACAGATTTCTTTTTTATTAAAAACATAACCATAGTGATAATCAATATTATTATAAACACTATAATTAATAAATGAAAACTCCACATAATTTTTCCCTTACTTTTTCATTGTTACGGTATTAAAAGAACCGAATCCTGATGTTACTAAGTCATAAGCAAATGCTGAATAATCAATAAATCTTTTGTATGTTGTCCAACCATCATAAACCTGTATCATATTATAGGTTTTATTTGAACTGATTTTAGATTTTTTTGAACTTCTTTTATATATTGCATAACCACATACCGTTACTGTGTGATTACCATAATACCCTCTAGCTATATTCATAATTACTGGTCTATTATTATCAATTTCTTTCTTTACCTGATTTTTAAAATTCCATACATATATTCCTTTACAATTACTTTTACTATATCCATAATCTTTAAGTACATCATTAACGACATTATTTATTTTTGTTGCTGAAATTCCATCACGAGATGTATATCCATATTTTTTTGCAATTTTTTTAACCTTACTATATATAGTTTTATAATCATTACTTATTTTGGTATATCCATTTTTGTTATAATAATATAACACTCTAGTTATTGCTGCTAAAGAGCAATTAGAACCATTATCAAGACTACTTTGTGAAAAAGTTGCCATTGTTAAAGATTTTGAAGATGTTTTAGTTATAGTTCCGCCATATCTATCTTTCAAATATTTGGCACAGTTATCGATACCACCATATCCCGAACCAGATTGTCCATCATATCTTTTTTGCAATAACATATCATCATAGTTATAATTATCAACATATATAAGATTATTTAACTGATAAACACATTCTGTCTCTAAGTCAGCAAGCAAATTCAAAGTAAGATTGTAATACTGTTCTTTCCTTTCTCTTAAAAATTCAGAAAATTCATCTTTATCTATACACACACCATCTAATGTATAATAATCTATATTTTTATAATATAATTCACCAGATGATAAATAATATAAATCACCATATTTTTCTGGTAAAATTTCTCCCTCAACAACATCTTTGATTAAAGCTTCCTTTGAATGTGTTGCAACTGTAATATAGCCTTTATTTCCTTCTATAACATAGTTAAAGCCCTTATATGTGTTTATATTATTCGCATCTAAAAGATTTATAGATTTTCCCAATACAACTTGACCCTTATCAACTCCATATTGCATAGAAAGTACTTTTTTAGCAATTTCTTCATAGCTAAAACCAGTTAGGGATGTAATGCTATCACCATATATTTCATCCAAATCTGTAATATATTTCTTCACCTGCATTCCATCATATTCTATATCTACATTTGCATACTCGCTTATATCATCACTTAATTGAATAAACTTATCAACATCAATATCACCGCATTCTGTGTTATCATATAAATCACTACGTGATTTCAAAAAATAAATATAATCTTCATATGGAATAACAAAATTCTCTGAATTAACCCCCACAAAATTTGCTATTTTTTTATTATAATTAGCGTTTATACTTGAACATTCAAATGTTATACTATTTGCAATAATAACAATATTATTAAGATTAAGATTTTGAGCCTTAATCTCAACATTACCAAACGGAGCATAAATTAATCCATTTAAATTTACATTTAAACTATCAATAACAATATCTCCATATTTTGAATAAATTATAGAATCATTTGAATTTTTCACTTCACCCTGCAGTGAAATATCCCTATAAGCTTTAATTGGCGCATTAATGTTTACATTTCCACTAAGAGTAATATCTCCCTTTACCTCCACAGGTGTGTTAATATCTATATTTTGATCTTTAACCATATAATCATCGGTATATTTCTCAATTTTACAATTAGTAAAATATTGCGATTCAATTTTATCAAAAATATAAATTACATTCTCATTAACATTTTCTTTTTTACTTCCATTAATATTCATATTGCCACTAGAAACAATTGTGCCATTCGTGGCTATATTGCCATTTATGCAAAAATTATCTGCATTAATTGTAATAGCACCGTTCTCATCAGATTCCGCAAATATAGTATATGGATAGTCTATTGTATTCTTATCAGTTGTCGTTTCTGCCTTTACTATACCAGTAACATTAAACAAAAGAATTACTACAAGTAATATTGTTATTAAACCTTTTAAATTATATTTCATTTTACACTGTATGATAATTTTAAATTAATTATCATATACCCCTTTCTTTAGTATTGTAATTCATTACTATTCGTTTTTACCTCTTTTATCTGAAACATTTTTTTGAATATTTTTCTATGTCTAACGAATATTACTATACCCATTACCAAAAAATTTGCTTTTCGTTATCCTCCCTCCTTCATTTAAATACTATTGACAAGTCTTCACAATGATTCTTAAAATTGTACACTTCTTTTGACTTACCAATCTGTAACCAGATAGATAATATAATTGCATGCTCATAAATCCCTGTATCATTACACGCACTATATTAACTCTGCATTATCCCTTTGTCAACAATATTTTAGCTTTTCTAAATAAAGTATTTCTATATATAAGTTTAACTTTTATATCATATAATACTTTACTTATAAAAATCCTATGTTATAATATATTAGGAATCTATAAGTCTATATTCGGAACACATAACCTTAAGAATTAATAGATTCAAATATAAGCGAGGTGTTGCTATGGACAACAACAAAAGTAATTTCAGGAGGGGATCTGTTGAACTTATGGTTCTGTATCTGTTAAGTCTGAGAGACTATTATGGATATGAATTAACTCAGATTTTAAAAGAACAGACAAATGGTGTCATGGATATACCTGTAGGATCACTGTATCCGGCACTATACAAATTAATTGATGCAGGCTTGATCTCTGATTATAAGATGCCTGCCGGGAAACGTCTAATGCGTGTATACTATCATCTGGAAGCTTCGGGTAAAAAGCGTTTAGAGCTTCTGTTAAAAGATTACCGGGAAACACACGAGGCGATCAATAATATTTTAAACTATACAGGAGATGAGGAAATCCATGAATAAGCAGGAACAACATGCAGTTAAGCGTTATTTACATGATATAAAACGAACACTTCCTGTGTATCGTAAAATGGAGCGACAATTTCTTTCAGATATCCGTTCTACGATAGAGGAATATGCCGAGACAGGTGCTGTTATCACTTTAACTACATTAAAACAAGAATTTGGAGAGCCCAAAGATCAAGTGATCACTTATCTTACATCAAAGGATGGAGAGACCCTGCAAAAAGATCTTTCAACCTCTGCTTATATCAGATCTACATTGGTTCTCTTAATGATCGCGATCTTAACTCTCCTCTTTGCAGGGCTTTGTTATGAATATAATATATACCGCATGGCGAATGAATCTCAGCTTGCTTATACCGAAACAGTAATTGGGGAGCTTCCGGATTGTGAATGGGAAGATGGAAATCCTCCCGGAGATGCAGTATTACCAACGGAAGACTCAACAACAGAAACAACAAATTAACGAACACAGCCCCCATATAACTAACCTGGCTATATGGGGACTGTATTTTTATGTCTGTTTTTTATTTAAACATTTTCTTCGTTCTGTGGAACTGCTTCCGGCTGGGATGTAGGTGCAGCTGCCGGTGCAGATTCCTGTACAGGCTCTGCCTGTGGTGCAGGTGCGACATTCTGCTGCGGTGGCATCTCATTCGTCTGTGGTGCCATACCCTGTGGTGGCATTCCATTCATCTGTGGCGCCATACCCTGTGGCGGCATTCCGTTCATCTGTGGTGCCATGCCCTGTGGTGGCATTCCGTTCATCTGCGGATTATACATACCCTGTGGTGGCATTCCGTTCATCTGCGGTGCCATGCCCTGTGGTGGCATTCCATTCATCTGCTGATTATACATGCCCTGTGGTGGCATTCCATTCATATGCGGATTATACATACCCTGTGGTGGCATTCCGTTCATCTGTGGATTGTACATACCCTGTGGCGGCATTCCGTTCATCTGCTGATTATACATACCCTGTGGTGGCGTCTGCTGATACTGGTTGCCACTGTTCATAATACGGTGTTCCTGTTCCTCTACTTCTCTGTACTCTTTCTCCAGAGCTGCGATATTCTCCAGGCCCTTTGCAGCGCTGTCGAACAGATGCTTGATCTCCTCCGGTGCTTCTTCCTTATTCAGATTGTAATAATATCTTCCGATCTCTGTATAGATTCTGTCAAGATTTGAATTCTCAGATGAGATCTTACCTTTTATCTTCGTCTTCTGTGCAGCACATTTTGTACTGTCAACTGCCTGATTGGCTAATGACTTTGTCTTTTCAAATGCATTCTGAAAAAAATTACCTGCCATTTTCAAATGACCCCCTTACGTTAATCATCAATATATTTATTTAATGTCTCAACAACATCATTCAGATTGTATGGCTTAGCTATGTAATCGTCCAGTTTATTCTCAAGGATTCGTTCCTTATCGCCGAACATCGCTCTCGCCGTTACTGCGATAATTGGAAGTCTCTTTCTCTTTTCCTTCTGCTCGATCTCACGGATCTCCTGCGTAGCTGCGATACCATCCATAACAGGCATCTGTACATCGAATAAAGCGGCATCGTAGATCTTCTGCTTGAAGAGTTCAACTGCTTTCTGACCATTCTCTGCAATATCATAAGAGAAGCCTGCCATACCAAGCAGCTTACCGATTACCTGCTGATTAACCGGTTCATCCTCTGCTACAAGGATTCTTGCTTTGCTGTGTGCATTGATTGAGAATACTGCCGGTTCTTCTTCCTTTTCAACCTCTTCTAATGCATCATCAGATGCCTTTACAACCTTCATAGGTACTTCTACGATGAAAGTAGAACCAATATCTTCTTTACTCTGAACCTGAATGTTACCACCCATCAGTTCAACGATCTGCTTTGTGATTACAAGTCCAAGTCCTGATCCGCCGTATCTTCTTGTATCAGAAGAATCAACCTGACTGAAACGGATGAACAGCTTGCTCATGTTTGCTTCTGAAATACCGATTCCGGTATCTGCAACCGCCATACGGATCTTAACTTTATTTTCCCCTTCCATATCCATGGATGCGATCTTAACACGGACACTTCCTTCAGAGGTGAACTTGATCGCGTTTGATAACAGACAGTTTAATACCTGCTGAATTCTCTGTCCATCGCCCTTTACCAGCTTTGGAATATTGTTTCCAAATGAACAGTCGAGCTGTAACCCCTTATTATTTGCAAGTGGTACCTGTGCAGCAACCGTCTCCTCGATCGCCTGCTTGATATCAAATGTTTCTTCTTTGATCTTATATTTTCCTGCTTCCAGTTTACTGATATCAAGAATATCATTGATCAGTCGGAGCAATGTATCCGCACAGTTCTTTGCGGTTACAAGATTATCTCTGTAATCTGCCTGAAGATCATCTGCCATCAATGTAAGCTGGAGCATACCCAGAATACCATTGATAGGTGTACGGATCTCATGGCTCATATTTGCAAGGAACTCAGCCTGTGTCTTATAGGCTGCATTCGCATCAACAATTGCCTTGGACAATTTGTTCTCTGTATCTTTCTGATCTGTGATATCGATAACGACCATGTTAATGTAATCTGCTTCTGACTTATACATTACGGTATTGAATACCTTCTGAAGGGATTCCATCGTGATCTCGACATCCATCAGATCTCCTTCTTTTGTTCCGGAGTTATTATATGCCGTGAACCATGCATTGATATCCTGAAGAACTTCAATCTTGCTCTCCTTCAGGTTCTTGCCGGTGTAATCACTGACATCAAGTTTGAAGTACTCGCCAAAGATCTCGTTTGCATCTACGATCTGATAACTGGTTCCGTTTACAGGATCTTCTATGATCTTTGCCTGCGCAAATCCGATTGGCAGGTTCATAAATAATTTCTTATATTTATCTCCCTTTCCACCATTGCCTCCGGCACTGTCACCGCAGACGATAAACAAGCCTCCAAATGTTACAATCGCAGCAAGTATTCCAACGATCAGAGCACCCGCTCCTACCCCTGCAACACCTAAGATACCAGCCAGAAGACCAAGTACCGCACCGGCTGCTGCGACCGGTTTCCAACCCAACTCCTTAATTTTCTCCATTGATGCACCTCTATTTCTACTTTTTTGAATCTAATACTTTGACTCCACATGTTATTATATTATAAATGAATGTTAAGGTCAACGAGATGATAAAAAAACCTATAGATTTTTCATAAAATCTATAGGCCTTTTTTGATATTTTTTACTATATATAACTAACAACATTATTCTGTTTCTTTTTATAATATGTCAGATATAAACAAATTTACCGGATGTACGCCACTCATTTTTTATCTATGTTATACATCCTATCTACAGCCTTCAAATGGTCGCCTTGCAGATGCTCAGATTCCCGATTTCTACTTCTTGTCATCGTCAAATACATCCTTAAGGATCTCATCTACATGCTTGTAATAATCATCATCTGTCGGCGGTTCAGCTTCATTCCGTACAGACTCCGGAAGCCTCTCATCATCCTTTGATACCTCTATTATATCTGATGGCTCTACATCGGAGATTTCACCTGACCGACTTCTGCGTCTCCGCTTGCCGGATGCCGCACCTTCCAGGCGATTCTGAAGCTGTGTTCTTCCGCATAAGAATCCGAACAAGATCCAGCATGCAAATGTAAGAATCAGTCCAAGCTTCAAGCCCGGTGGGAAATACCTGAACTCGATCACATGCTCTCCGGCCGCAAGCTTCAAGGCTATGAAAGCATTTCCTACCGTATCGATCTCATACTTCTTGCCATCTACATAAGCTGTCCAACCCTTATCATACGGGATGGATGTAAACAGCAGTCCCGGATAGTCGATCGTCATATATCCTTTCACATAACCATCTTCCATTTTACCAACCAGCATCTGCTGAGCACTTAATATATCATATGCCTGTAAGAAGGAATCCCAGTTAAAGGAAGATACGACCAATCTGGCACTTCCGCTGTTCGCCTGTGAACTCTGAAAACAATACTCAACCGTTACGGTCTGTCCCTGAACCAGATGTCCGACATGGTAAGTCTGGTTCTGAAGTCTCTCATAATTCTGTTCCTCTCCGTCTACATAGATCCTTACCTTATTGATACCGGAGCTGTTTGCCAGAATATAGATATCTGCAGACTCGTCCGTCACATCAAAGCTCAGCTGGAAATCGCACTTACTGTTGTCCGTTCTTGTATAGGAATAATACTCACTGGTATCACTATCATGTGACAGCTCGCAGTTATCACTGTACATCGTTACTTCCGGATATAACTGTGAGAATACACCCGGCACACCGGTTGACAGCTTCACGAACTGATTTAAGGTATCGAACATGTTACCGATCGTACCATCATAATCTAACAGGTCATTATTTACCATGTAGCCAAGACTTAACGCATATGGATTTTCATATATGTTCACTCCATCTACATCTGTTACATAGTTGACATCAAAATAATTATATTCGCCCTCTCTCTGTAACAGATAACGCACACGCAGTAATGAATTGGATAAGGTGTTACCGCCGTCGAACAGGAATTCATTTGCGCCTGTGTAATATCCAAGGTCATGCATCATATCAACCAGATCAGCGGACACTGTCGATCCGAACAGACAGACGCTCTTAAGATTATAATAAGTAGGCTCATCTACGATCTTTGTATTCATCAGCTCTACCCTATATGCCTTATCCTTACAGTCCAGTGTATCGATCGCCTGATTCATCGATGATTCCATGCCAAAATACTGGCTGATATCGACATATCCGTTGCTGTCATATCCCTTAATTCCATTTGTGACCGTCTCTACCAGACAGGCTATGGTCAGTACATATATGACAAGCTTCCGCCAGACTCCCTTTGTCAGGGTAAATGCCAGTATTAACAATGCATATACCGTCAGGAATATCTCAGTCCAGATCAGGGTCTGACGCTCAATCGTACACTTCTTATAGGATAAGATCAGGAAACCATATCCAAACGCTACAGCCAGAAGTACCGCAAAGGTATCTTTCTTATCCAGAAGCAGAAGCACCTCACAGCACATGGCAAGCATCAGGAAAATGAACAGGAATGAGAATCGGTTCGGAATTCCGTACTGATCATGAAAGCCATGCCAGATATAATTCAACAGCTTATTATTAAAGCTTGCAAAGATCACTACCAGAATGATCACATTCTTTATCTTATCCCACAGCTTAATGTTCCGGTTAAACAGATAGACAAATACCAGAACAAAACAGATCGTTCCGCAATAAATGTTCAGGCCGCCGTCAAACTGCTGGTTCTTGATCGGCTTCGTCAGATAAAACAGCTGTTTGATCTGATCCCATATACTTCCATACCATTCCCATTTCGGAAATACTCTGGTCGCCGACGCTGTTGTATTCAATCCCAGATATGCCGGGATCAACAGAAATGCCGACATACCCGCTGCCAGCAGAGAGCATCCGGCAAATCGGAAGCCATCGGTAAAGAATCTCTTCACACTCTTATGGTTTGTCAGCAGAAAGACCATAACGAGGAAGATACAGATCATAAAACTCATATAATAGTTACACATCAGCGCATAGAACAAAGACAGAACATAGAGCTTATAATCCCCACTCTCTGTCATACGCTCAAAGCCTGCCATGATGAGCGGAAGGATCATGATACAGTCCATCCACATCAGATTCCATGAATATCCGATCACATAATTACTGATCGCATATGCCGTTGAGAAGATCAGGATCGCAGCATCATATGTCTTATAATTCCTGCATTTCTCACGCATATAATATGCAAATGACATACCGGAAAGTACGATCTTGATTCCGATGAACAAACTCATTGCTATATAGATATGTTCTCTTTTGAATAATACAACAAGGAAATTGATCGGACATGCAATATAATATGCGATGATCGCCAACATATTACTTCCAAGTCCGATATCCCATGTATAGAACAGACTGCCTTCATTCTTTAACTTGTCATAATAATCTGAGAAAAACGGAAGATACTGATGAAGACTGTCTACCATAGTCAGACTGTTTCCTCCAAACGGTCCGATCTTTTCCGCGATCCATACCCCTAAAAGGAAGCACGCAGGAATCACTCCCGCAAGCAGGATAAGATAATTTCTTCTCATAAATATCCGGATTGACGTTTTTTCTTTCTTAAAGACAAAGCACTTACCGAATACATAATTGATTATGACTACAAAGAACTGAACAATGATCTTCGATATAAATTCATTGTAGCGGAACGAATCACATAACAGATTCGTGCCGACAACTTCAACCAGCATCGCAAGAAGCCTCGTTCCGACAAAGGAGATAAATTCCCGTATCAGCGTTCCTGCATCTTTTTTACTGCTCTCTGTGAACACAAAAAACTTATTTGCAAAGAATGCGAATAAAATCGCCAGTGATATAGCTATGATATTCGCTACGCTTCTTGACAAATCGGTAAACAGACGCAGCAGATAAAAAGATACAATATTTACAACCGTAGTTGCCCCACCTGCTATTACATATCTGACAATTTCTTTTTTTAATAACTTCTTTATTTTGTCCATAATGAAAACTCTCTTATACCAGCTACAGCCGAACAGTTATCCCGATCGGCTGTGCTATTTATGTGTGTGTTATTTTGTGTGTTTATTTCGTGTTGCCAAGTCCTGACATCAGATAGATCATCGGAGAATTCCAATAGATCGTCACCTCATTACAGGAGAATGACTGCGCATTGTCTGCATATCTGCTCTCCGGTGCTTTGCCCAGAAGAACAGCCTTTGCATATGGATCTTCCAGATTACTGTCTGCGCCACCTACTAACATACCCGGCATTGCTACCTCTAATACCTGAGATGGTCTGTGGTGCGGATGAAGCGGAGTTCTTGTACCATAGCCTGTTACATAACAGTAGCCAACTGCATTTCTTCCAAGCAGATAGTCTCTTTGGTATGAAGCATATTTTACATAATCTGCATTTGGCTTAAGCTTATTTGCCATCAGAAGTAACATTCCTTTATTTGCAATATTCATATTGCTTCCCCATGCAAATGTCTTGGTTGGTGATACCCATACACCGAAACCGTTGTCTTTAATCTGATCTACGGTCTTATCTACTTCATTGAAGAACAATTCGTTTGCCTTGGCAGAACCGCCGTCATATTTGATGTAGTCATACAGAGCGTAATATCCGACATCTGCCCATCCAAGTCCATAGTTTACGATATCGCTACCCTCAATGATCGCATCGGCAGCCTTCTTATAGGAAGCATCTCCGGTTGCTGCATATAATTCTACCGCTGCCCAGATCGTCTCATCACGGAAGATCGTATCCGGATATTCACCTGTTACGATATCGTCCGGATTTGAGAATCCGTAAGCATCCATATTACCGCTCAGGTATTCATATGCCTTCTTTGATGCATCCAGACATTTTGCTGCAAAATCCGCATCGTAATCTTTATAAAGAACTGAAGCCTTTGCCATAACAGCCGCAAAATCTCCGGTCGCTGTATTTGAAACCGGACATGCGATCAGCTGTGCGGTTTCTTCTTCCGGCATAACTGTCTCAGGGAATACATCACAGGTTACCTTGTGATATACACCACCATTTGCATCCTGCATCTTGAGCAACCAATCCAGCTCAAATCTTGCTTCATCTAAGACATCCGGCACACCGTTTCCGCTCTCCGGAATACCGATGTCATCTGCCTTATATCCATTGTCTTCATATGTTAAGAACAGATCCTGTACTGTCTTTGCACCTGATACAACATAGCGTCCATAATCACCGGCATCATGCCAGCCGCCTGTTACATCGATCTTCTTATCTGTTCCGTATACAACCGCTTCACCTGTATGGCAGGCAGGATGTGCAAATTCACCTGCAATGCTGCTATCAAGCTCCACACCGCAACGCTGATTATAAAGCATCAGCACGACATCCTTATACAGATCTCCGTAAATGTCGTCACCGATCTTGAATTCCACTGATTCTTCTCCATCATCTGTCTTGATCTTATAGGTTCCTGCATCCTTTACGGATGAGAAATCCGCCTGCTTACAGAACATCTCTGATGGTGGATCGTAGGTAGCTTCTTCCGGCAGATCTGCTGAATATACAGATTTTCCTGATGCCACATCAATTACTTCAAATGATTTCGCATTTTTTCCGATCACGGTAGCGACCTTGGAGTCACCGGTCATGTAGCCCACCTGGTTCACATTGATAGCCATAGGATCAGGTGTTGCTTCTACCTGCTGTGCGCCGGAAGCGTCAACTGCCTCTAATAAAATATTATCAAAATAAATATTATGCTCTGCTTCATCTCCGGTCATACCTTCCTGTTTTCCCATGTTGAAGCAAAGTCTTGGTGCAGGATCGGAATCCTCCTCCATCTTAAACTGTGCTGTGATATGCTGTGTCTCCGGTCCGATCGTGATCACATCACTGGTGTATGCATGATAATCTCCACCATTGATCTGTAATCTCCATTCGATCGTACGTTCCAGATCAGAACGGACATCGAAGGAATATTCATAGACACAACCCTGATACAGACGGAATCCATCATAATAGATCTGGTTCGCATAGTCTACGCTTCCCGTCTTCTTAATATTGATACGAAGTTCTCCATCTTCATTGGTCATTTCTTCATTTCCACCATTTGTATAAGTATGGAAACCATCGGTATCTTTATCATCAAAGTTGATATTGATCACCTTATCGCCGTCTGACACCCCGAGTTCCTCCTCTGTTGTTGCTTCTTCGGTCGTAGCTTCGGTTGTCTCTTCTTCGGTTGATACCTCTGTTGTCACTTCTGTCTCAGAAGTCGAACCATCGGTATCCTTCTTTGCTCCGCCACAGCCTGCAAGCAACGACATCGTCATCGCTGCTGTCAGGCACATGACTGCAACCTTCTTCATTTTTCTCATGTCTTATTGTCCCTCCATGTTTTCTATATTGCTATGTACCTTCCTTCTCAACTGTACATATAACTCTGTGTTCATTCAACACTTCATTACTGATCTGAATACTGCAAAACATCCTGATACTTCATATGGCCTCCAAAAATATCAAGTGCACTGCCTATCGTAAAATCAATTCGGCTCTTCCCCAACACACGGAGCTTATCCAGATCATCAAATGATGCAATACCACCTGCATAAGTTACAGGCATTCTGCCCCAATCTCCAAGAAGCTTTGCGATATGCATCTCTATACCGGATGCCTTACCTTCCACATCTACAGCATGGATCAGATATTCATCACAATAATCGGAAAGCATGTCCAATGTATCTGTTGTTATCTTCACATTTGTAAACTTCTGCCAGCGATCTGTCACAATGTAGTATCCGTCCTCGCGTTTTCTACAGCTTAAATCCAACACCAAATGTTCCTTTCCGACTGCCCGTCTGATCGCAGTCAGATTATCGTAGTTGATCTCACCATTCTTAAAGACATAGGATGTGACGATCACATGGGATGCTCCCATATCAAGAAACCGTCCGGCATTCTCGGCATTGATTCCGCCGCCGATCTGCAGCCCTCCCGGATATTCCGTAAGCGCCAGCTCTGCCTGATGGCAGTCCGCTTCGTAGTACCCGCTCCCCGCAGGATTCAATAAAATGATATGTCCACCATGTAGCCCGGCAGCCTTATACATCCTTGCAAATGCAGCCCCGTCATACTCAGATACAAAATTCTCCTTCGCAGTATTGCCTTCATCCTGAAGGCTGCTGCCAACGATCTGTTTTACTTTTCCATTATGTATATCAATACACGGACGAAATCTCATCTCTCACCCCGGCTGATACGCCTTTTCCATTTCTGTATATTTCTCCTGCCGATTCTTTTAAATATCCGCAGATATCATTTATTCTATCACAGAACCGACTATAAGCCAAGTCCTCTCATCGGCCTTCTCCTACGCATATCACACCGACGTAGATCTGTTCCGCTCCGGCCTCCTGCAAGGCTTCTGTACATGCCTGCACCGTTGCCCCTGTCGTATAGATATCATCTATTAATAACACTGTCTTCCATTCCGCCGGAAGCATCTTAACTTCTAATGCCTGTTTAATATTATTAGCGCGTTCAAGCGGAGATAATTCCTTCTGCGGTGCTGTCTCTGATACCCGGAGCAAATGCGTCTTATCTACCGGAAGATGAAGCTGTCGTCCTACCACCTCGGCCAAAAGCTCAGCCTGATTATAGCCACGTTTCTTTCTTCTGCGCTTATGTATCGGCACCGGAAGAATAATCTGTATCCGGTCTGCAACCCCTGCTTTTCTGAGACGTTCTGCCAGAAGGTTGCCATAATAATCCACATATTCCCGTTTATTATGATATTTAATAGCAAGCACACTGGATGCAACCGGCTCCTCATAACGAAAGACCGGATATGCCCGCTCGAAGCTTCTGGTGTGTCGCCTGCAGTCTTCACAATATTCCTGTTCAGCTTCCGAAAGCTCCTTCCCGCATTTCATACAGACCGGTCCGGTCACATATGGCAGCGTCTTATGCCGGTTACAGATGCCCTGTTCGCCATATGCCATAACTGCATCACAGATCGGACATCTCCTTGGAAATACAAGATCCATAAGCGTCCGGTTCCACATATTCTGTTCCCGCATATTTTATCCCCCTTTATAACTCTGAATTTATGCCAGTTCTGCCAGTCGTTCAGCAAATGTTGTATACCTCTTCTGTTCGTCGATATTATCGATCATTGTCTTAACCAGACCGATATTGCCTACGATCACAACACCCTTTCTGGCTCTCGTAACTGCCGTATAGAGCAGATTCCGGTTCAACAACTTTGCCGGTCCTGTAAGAAGTGGAATCACTACGACCGGATATTCGCTTCCCTGTGATTTATGTATCGTGATGGCATAAGCATGTTCCAGTTCATCAAGCTGGGAATAAAGGTAATCTACCAGTCTTCCGTCGTCGTATTCAACAACAATCTTCTGATCGAATTCATCGATTTCTTTTATAAAACCAACATCTCCGTTAAATACACCTACGCCCTCTTCCTTCACAAAGCGGTCCTTTGCATCCATGATCTTCCACTCTAGCTTATAGTTGTTTTTGATCTGCATGACCTTGTCACCCTTACGGAATACAACATCATTTTTCTCTTTCTCCGGTATGCTTCTGCTCGAAGGATTCAGGATCTCCTGCAATCGTTTATTCAGATTCTCGACACCCAGCTCATACTTACGCATCGGAGTAAGCACCTGGATATTCATCGGGTCAACCTGAAAGAAGCCCGGCAAACTGTCTAAGATTAAATGCTTCAATTCCGCAATGATATCCTGTGATCCCTGTCTTGGAATATAGAAGAAATCTCTGCTCTTATTATTAATCTCGAGTTGCTTTCCCGCATTGATCAAATGGGCATTCGTAATAATGTCACTATTCTCACCCTGTCGGAATATCTTGTCCAACACCGTTACAGAGAATACCCCCGAACGAATGATATCCTTTAATACATTGCCCGGTCCGACCGATGGAAGCTGATTGGAATCTCCTACCAGTACCAGCCTGGTTCCCGGCATGATCGCTTGCAGCAGGCTGTAGAACAGACTGCTGTCTACCATTGACATCTCATCTATTATGATCACATCCGCTTCTAACGGATTATTTGAATTTCTTACAAATGTATAAGCAGAGCGGTTGCCTTCTTCATCAATCCCGCCACCGGACAGCTCCAACAGGCGATGGATCGTCTGTGCCGTATATCCGGTTGCCTCGGTGATTCTCTTTGCCGCGCGTCCGGTCGGTGCCGCAAGCAGCAGTTCCAAATTCAGCTTCTCAAACATCTTGATCATGGCATTGATCGTTGTTGTTTTACCGGTACCCGGTCCACCTGTGATCACTGCCACACCATTGTTGACCGCATTCTTGATCGCAAGTTTTTGTTTTTCTTCCAGTGTGATCTTCTCTGCTTCCTCGATTTGCGCAAGCATCTTATCCAACGGTCGATCCTCTGATGTGAAATCAAGATCGATATCTGACAGTATCCTCGCCGAATTCAGTTCAATATAATAATTTGCCGCCGCATAGACAGCAGTAACATCTCCGGCAAGCTCCTTTACGATCGCCTTACCCGTCATCTGAAGTTCTATAATCTGGCTTCCGATCTCATCTTCCAGTTCTTCATTATATGGTACATTGTCATCAACCAAGAGCGAATAGGTCTTTGCCACCAGCATCTGCTTCGGAAGATACATATGTCCGAGCTGGCTCGCATTTAACAATGTATATAACAGTGCAGCGCGGATACGAAAATCCGAGTCACTGCTGATCCCCATTCGCTCCGCGATCTCATCTGCCGTCTTAAATCCGACACCGTTTATGTCCTCTGCAATCTTATACGGATTTGACCGGATGATCTTATACATCTCCTGTCCATATTCATTGAAGATCTTTACCGCCAGATTGATTGATATTCCATATCCGGTCAGGAAAATAATCGCATCCTGCATCTCTTTCTTTTCATTATAAGAAACAGCGATATCTCTTGCTTTTCGTTCCGAGATACCTTTAACTTCCGCCAGTCGTTCCGGTTCTTCTTCAATTATGCGCAGAGAATCCATCTTGAATTTTTTAACGATACGTTTTGCCAGTGCCTCACCGACACCCTTTATGATACCGGAACCCAGATATCGTTCTATACTTATCATATCATCCGGCATTTTTATTTCATAAGAATTAAATTTGAATTGGAGATCATACTGGGGATGATTGACATATTCCCCTTCCGCAGATATATAGATTCCCTCACTGACACCGTGAAGGGTTCCGACAAAAATGTCTTCGCCGTCTTCACCCTCTACAGTGAAAACGGCGTAGCCATTGTCGTCATTTTTATAGATAACTTTTTCAACATAACCTTCTTTTATCACAACAAGTCTCCTGCGTTACTCTTTCTTACTGTTGAGTAATTCGATATATTTTCCTGTTCCGATAGCAACTGCACGAAGCGGATCTTCGGCAGTCATGGTTGTAATTCCTGTCTTTTCTTCCAGAAGCTCCTCCAGTCCATGAAGCAAAGCTCCTCCACCGGTTAATACAATACCTCTGTCAGCAATATCTGCTGCCAGTTCAGGCGGAGTACGTTCCAGAACGGAGTGAACAGCCTCACATACCTGTGATGCAGGTTCTCGGAGTGCTTCTTCTGTCTCATCTGAGGTTACGGTAACTGTCTTCGGAAGTCCGGTTACAAGATTTCTTCCGCGGATATCCAGTGTGATATTCTCAGGTCTTCTAAAACATGTACCGATCTTGATCTTGATCTCCTCTGCAGTTCTCTCACCGATCAGAAGATTGTGTTTTTTTCTCATAAAACGTACGATTGCTTCATCAAAATCATCTCCGGCAACCTTGATGGATGCACTTACAACCGGACCGCCCAGAGATATAACCGCGATATCCGAAGTTCCGCCACCGATATCAACGATCATGTTGCCACATGGTCTGTAGATATCAATTCCTGCTCCGATTGCTGCTGCCACCGGTTCTTCTATGATAGACACGTCTCTTGCGCCTGCTGCGTAAGTTGCGTCCTCTACTGCTTTCTTCTCAACCTCTGTTACCTGTGAAGGCACACATACACTGATACGAGGTCGTCTTCCAAAGTAACTTCTGCCTACTGCTTTCTGAACAAAATACTTTAACATCTTTTCTGTTATTGTGTAGTCCGATATAACGCCCTGACGAAGCGGGCGGATTGCTACGATATTTCCCGGTGTTCTTCCAAGCATAAGTCTGGCTTCTTCACCGATCGCTACTATTTTATTTGTATCTCTGTCATAGGCAACTACGGACGGCTCTTTTAATACAACGCCCTTGCCTTTTACATATACCAATATACTGGCGGTACCTAAATCTATACCGATATCTGAACTTGCCATGATTGGTCCCCTTTCTGGTTACTGTTAATCCTGTACATCCCTTAATATTACAAGAGATGCCTTTCTTCCGTCAAGCCATTTCATGCTGACTTCGGATAAATCCATGATCTTGTCGAACTGTCTTATATAGCTTCTCCAGCTTACCTCTTTCCGTTCAGTAAGGAACGGCTTCTGTACGGTCGCCACACCCTTAAATGTATCATTCAGATCACGGATCAACGTCTTACTGTCTTTTCCTGTAAAATCATATCCAAGCATATCATTTAACGGCTGATTGGAGAACAATACCTCCCCCGTCTCTTCATCACGGATAAAGATGCCGATCTTGATATGATTATAAGTATCTACCAGAAGCTTATTTACCATTCGGATATTACCATCACCTTCTATTCTGGCAAGGATACCCTGAATGACATTCCGAATGTCCTTCGAGAATTCAATATCATCCTCTGACCATATCTTATCCGTATGGTTATTCGCCATAACGATACATCCGCTGATAATATTATTGATCTCTATACTGAGTGCAACAAAGCTTGTTACACCGATCTGTTCCATATTACTCTGAAAATTCTTAAAGTCATGGTTCTTATCCGCTACAATGCAGTCATATGTTCTTTCCTTACTGTGCGCAAAGAATTTCTTACCCTTCTGCCATTCTTCCACATATTCTTCCGCAGACATGCTTTTTTCCCTTGACCAGATATGGCTGCACATATACTCCTGATCTTCGTTCAGTGAGTATATCGCCATAACATCGATGCCCAGATAATCACCGGTTCTTTCCAAAATATTGCTGATTGTCTTATTATCATCGCTGTCCATGGAACTGAGTGCTTCTGTCAGGATCTTCTGTCTCTGGATCTTTTCCTCTAACAACATTTCAACAGATTTGCTCCGTTCTGCTTCTTTAGACAGAACCTTGTCATTATATGCATATTCTGAGAAGATATTGCACATATTCCACTGGATCTTATATACCTTCTTCATCTTTGCAACATCTGCTGTATCATATCCGCACAGAATCCAGGTTGCGATATGTTTCTCTCCGATCTTAACCGGTGCACCGCAGATAATACTTCCATCTATACCATCATCCATCTCCATAATGACCGGAACATTGTTCTGGAGGATCACCTCATTTAACTTCACAATGATGCTCTTATACTGAGGTTTCTCAAAAAGATCATAAAAGCTTCCCATATGCAGAGACGGTCCTGCCGGTTCTACAAGCTGATCACCCGCCGGAGATACAACCGTTGAATACAGTCCGCTTAAGCCTGCAAATGCTTTTACAATACTGTTCCATTTGTCTTTATCGATACTCTCGCTCGTATATTCATTCTCATCTACAGTCGTGTTCATAATGTAAGAAAGCTTGTCTTCATACTCTTTCTTAGCTTCCTCTACACTGTTCTGCAACTTCTTGTTCTCAGTAATATCTGTTATAAAGAACTCGATCGTATAAGAAGAATCCTCTGCCTGTGTGATACTGTTCTGGGAACGAACCCATCTGACATTTCCATAATCATCTACGATACGATACTCGTCCTCATAATCAGATCCACCACTCTTTAACACATTCTTCGCTTTCTGAATAACTCTTGCGCGATCCTGCGGATGAACATAGTCTTCTGTCAATTTATTCCCAGCCATAAGTGCATCTACATTCATTCCAAGCAATCTGGCATTCGGTGTAATGTATTTCAATATGCTGTGTCCTCTGCTAATGGATTTTACCATCACAAGACTCTTGATCTTGTTCATAACAGATAATATATATTCACCTTTTTCCCCATCATAGGAATGCTTTTTTTCTTTTACAAATAGTAGTTCAATGCCATCGGCACCTCCGTCCGGCGACTTTACGATATGACAGTTCAGCATCATAGTAGTGATCGCACTTTCTGCCGATACAAAACGTACCTTCATCTCAAAATCCGTATGCCCGGTATTCTCCGCCTTATAAAGATTCCCGATCAGGATATCATAGTCATTCTTAACTATAATATCGCGAATGCCTACAGCTCCACTGTAAAAGTCACCTTCTTTATATCCGAATTCCGTTATATTCTTTGTTACATAACGAGTCTGCCATCTGCTGTCCGGCTTGTAGAGATACAGTGCCAGAATGCCTGCATGGTTAATAATACGTTCCAGACTCATACTTCCGATTGCTACATCGGAACGCAGTTCAAACAGCACCATATATGCTTTTTTTCCATTATATTCAAACTGATTGACAAATCCGCTTACAACCAGTCTTTTTTTCTTATTTATATTCAGCAGAAGTCGATGCCAGATGATCGTTTTTTTCTCATTTAAAATCGGCCAAAACTCATCACTGGACATAAACTTATCCGGTGCCATCGTAATCGAATCGATCTGATTACCGACCAGTTTTACCGCTGCATTGTTGATACTTAAAACTTCTCCATCCTCGCAGAATACAACTGCGGGATATTCAATATGGCTCAGAAAATCTGAATAATTACTGATTTTGCCTATCTCCAAATGTATCCCTCTTTTCTCTTATGCAACCCCATAGACACATAAAACTTTTCCATGTCAGCCATAGAAAAGTTTCATGTATTTAAAATATCGCTGTTAAAATTATTCCTCTGTCTTGCTGTCTTCACTGCCGGCAGCTGTTTCTTCTTTCTCGTCGTCTGATGATACCATCGATGTTGCTTCACTCTTTAGACCTGTAAACGCCTTATCCGCAATATCCTTTGTTACACAACATGCGTCTACGACACCATCTAAGGCTGCAAGCAACTCACCCATATACTTGCTGACTGCATCGCACTCTTTCTTTACATTCTTTCTGAGTACATATGCTTCGCCGGTTGCTTTATTCGTGATAGCTTCAGCTTCCTTCTGAGCATTTTCTTTCTGAGTTCTGCACTCATAATCTGTCTTTGCACTTAATGCTTCGGCAGCTTCATGTGCTTTATTTCTTGTACGTTCACTGTCGCTGTAAGCCTGTTCCTTCAGACTTGCACAGGTTGCTTCTGTCTCATCATACATCTGCTTGCACTTTTCATTTGTCTCTGTTTCAAGTGCATTGCAACGATCTGTTGTCTCTTTCTCCATTGCTTCGCATTTTGCAGTCATCTCTGCATGCTGAGCTTCACACTCTTTATTTGTCTGGGCGATCAATGCATCCGCACTCTCTCTTGCCTCTAAGAGTGTTCTTGAAATAGACTCATATCTTCCTGCTGATTCGAATTCTTTCTGCTTATAAGCATTTACCTGCTCTTTCAGGGATTCGATCTCGCTTTCATATTCGGAATTCTTAGTCTTAAGTCCTTCGATCGTCTTATTCGACTCTGTCAGGTTTACTTCTCTCATGGTCTTAAGGCTTAATACAGCTTCGCTGAGCTTATTTACATTTGCTTTTAACTCATTAACTTCCTTCTCATGGTCAGCCTTTAACTCCTCAATATAATAATCAACCGAATTCTTATCATATCCACCAAATGTTACAGTCTTAAATGTAGACTCTGCCTTTACTTCTGTTTCATCAAAATTATCTTTGTTCTCTTTTGCCACGATAATCCCTCCAAAATAATCTATTATTTAAGCTGCGCCCGATGTCTTAACAGGATCTGTTACCGGCATCCCTTTCTATGTGTGTGTGATACTCATGCTTTCCGGCGCAAATGCTCATTTTCTGTAAACATCAATTGAAATGATTATAACACACCCTTATTGTTTTGCACAATTATTTTTTCTTAATTTAGTTACAAAGCACATATTTTGTGCTATATTGAACGAAGAAAATACAAATCGAACTGTTAGGAGGAATTTTTATCAACATGAAACGTACAAGAAACTATCTGACAGCCATTCTTATGATCGTGATCGGTCTTATCTCACTTACCGGCTGTGGTCAGAAGAAAGCTACTGCATACCAGTCGTATGTGAAAAATCTTCTCGATGTCAATTACAAAGGTGATTACACCAACTACATAAAAGAAAACAAAGGAAATGAAACCGACGCACTCGCTATGTATCAGGAATGTCTGTCAAATCTGGCAAATCAGCTGATCTCGCACTACAACCTGAATACAAATAAGTCTGTCGAGGTTACCCAGACTTTCACGACTCTTGCAACTACGATCTATAGTAATGCAAAATATGAAGTCTCTGAAAGTTATAAAGAAAATGGCGATTATTATGTGGATGTAACTATTTATCCGATCGCAGTCTTAGACCAATCCTACGATGAGATCATGTCATATATAGAGGATTTCAACAAGGATGTCAATAATGGCGTATATAACGATGTTAAGAAAGAGGAATACGATAAGAAGTTTGCAAACGGAATCGCCTCCATCCTCACTTCTCATGCAGAGAATCCTGAATATAAAGATGCCGTTGTCGTAAAAGCACTTATCAACGATGATGGCGAATACTACAGTATCGCATCCGACAGCCTCACGGAGATCGATCAGGCGATGGTCGCCACCGAAACCGCCGACGCTACGGAAACCGACACTTCCGAAGAATAAACGAGTGAACGACAACTGCACCAATTTTTATCTTAAAAAAAGAACAATACCCTTTCACTACGCAGAACACTCTCGTTCTATTTCTCACATAGCGGTACTAAACTTCCACCTAATGGTGGTTCGTTAAGGACCGACGTTCGTAACTAAGACCTTAGCGAGGCTCACCGAGGTTAGTTCGAAGTTATACCGAGTAAAAAAGTCTGCTGCATGAAAGATATTGTTCTTTTTTCTATCTATACATACTACACACTGTTGTCTTTCTGCCTACTGATAAAATACTTACAGAATAGTTATACAAAAAGGCTTCGTCTGTCAGAAACAAGACGAAGCCCCTTTTGTTTAAATGATCATATCCAGCATTTATTTGTTCGATATCATAAAGCGATACTTTTATTTTGTTTATTTCTCGCGGAATGTGAATTCCTCGTTTGCAAGTTTGAATTTACTGCCATCGATCAGCATCATGTCTGTGCCGCTGTTGATGATCTTTCCGCCGAGGTAGGTGTGATTGGTTGATTTGTTATCACGCAGATAATAAACGCCATTGACGTTGATGATATATGCATGACGACGGCTGACGGAATTGTTGTCTGTTACCTGATAATCAACACCCTGTGCCGACTTACCGATACAGAAGATCGGCTTGTCTATCTTGATACGCTCACCGGTTCTGGTTCTAACGATCACAGGTCCCGGTTTGCCCTTTGTTGCATTTGTAAGAACTGTCGTTGATGTTGCATCAGATTCGTCATCATCGAATCCGATATCACTGCCGGAATAATCTTTTACTTCCTTCGCCAGCTTAAAGCTTGGAGTTGATACAACAGTTGTCTGCAACGGAGCTTCTGTATTTTCTTCTACAGCTTCTGCCATCTGCGGTCTTACAATAAAATGCTGTTCATCTTCCGGATGAACATTATTATCATTCTTCATATCTGTGATAAACTTATAGAACTCTGACAGATAAAATGATGGATTGTGATCAAAAAACTTGATCAGTTCATATCCACAATCTGATGCTTTTTTATTTGCAAAATCAAGTTTGTTGATCAGATCTCTGACGAACTTCTCCATATTGCATTTTTCCATCGGTTTATCAATCGGAAGGAATACAAGCTGTACACTCATATCCTCCAGATTCAAATACATGTATCCAATATTCAGGATAACCTTTCCCAGTGGCATATCATTCGCCTTCAGATACATCAGCTGGTCTGTTATACTGAACATGATATCTACCAGTTCATCTCTGTGAATCTTCTTGGTGATAAACTGATTCATCGTAATCATGGCCGGAATCGAATATGTAAGTGCTCTCTGTCCATCAATATACTCTTCATGACAAAAGCTGTTGTTTCCTACAAATGATGTATTGTACAGCTCGACTTCATTATGAAGGATCTGGACATCATCTTCAATTTTAAAATATAATTTGTACTCGTCGCACAAATAGGTCTTCTCTGTGCTCATAATAACACCCTCCGCAATTATTCTCCAGCCACTCAAGTCCCCTTTACTCTACCGTAACAGACTTGGCAAGATTACGTGGTTTATCTACATCCAGCCCTTTCGCATCCGATGTGTAATATGCGATCAACTGCAAAATAACAGCCGCTGCAAATACTGTAAATAAACTATCCTGCTTAGGTATTCTTATATGCTTATCACATATCTGGGTATCAGTAACTTCATCACCCATACTAATTAGAATAACATATGCTCCCCTGGCTTTTACTTCCCTTATATTTGAAACCATCTTCTCGTAAACAGCCGGCTGAGTCGCTAATGCGATAACCGGTACATTCTCTGTGATCAGAGCAATCGTACCATGTTTTAACTCACCCGCCGCATAAGCCTCCGCATGAACATAGGATATCTCCTTCAACTTCAGAGCCCCCTCCAGTGAAAGAGTATAATCCATGCCCCTTCCGATAAAAAATGCATCCGGAGCCATTTTTATATAATTAGCGACAGCCTTGACCTCATCTGCCTGAAGCAGGGTTTCTTCGATCACCGGAATTGTTCCAAGTAATTTACCGATAAATTCCTTTGCCCGATCTTCTGAATAAATACCTTTTACAAGTCCAAGTCTGCAACCGATTAAATACATTGCTGCCATCTGAACCGAATATGCCTTTGTGCTTGCTACCGCAATCTCCGGTCCGGCATGTGTGTATAACACATAATCACTTTCTCTTGCAATTGTAGAACCCTTTACATTTACAATCGAAATAACCTTTGAACCACATCGTTTTGCCAACCGCATCGCCTCCAGAGTGTCGATCGTCTCGCCAGACTGGGAAGTAACGATAACCAGTGTCTTCTCATTGATCAGTGGTTCTTTATATCGAAATTCCGATGCGATCTCAACATTTACCGGTATACGAAGCTCCGATTCGATCATTGCCTTGCCAACAATTCCTGCATGCATCGCTGTTCCGCATGCGATCACTGTAATGTTTTCGCAATTTTTGAACACCTCATCATCAATTCCGTCCTCTGTAAAATCAGGAAGTGAATTTACAATTCTTGGTGTGATCGTATTTCTCAGAGATTCCGGCTGCTCATAGATCTCCTTTAACATGAAATGCGGAAATCCGCCTTTCTGAGCCGCTGTGATATCCCATGTAATCTCAAGCATCTGTGGTCTTACTTCATTGCCCTTTAAGTCCTCAACCTTGATTCCACCCTCTGTCATTGTCAGAATATGATATTCCGGCACAACAAAATAATCCTTTGAGAATGAAATAATGGCTGTCAGATCGGATGCAATGATAGATCCTTCTTCACTGTGAGCCGCAACCATCGGGCTGACATTTCTCACCGCGTATATAATTCCGGGTCTGTCTGCAAACATGATACATAATGCAAACGATCCTGCAATTATCTTTACAGCTTTCCGAATCGCCGTAATCGGATCACCCTCATACAACGTATCAAGTAAGGCTGCCACAACTTCTGAGTCGGTCTCTGATACAAGCTTATCTGCTAAACCATACTCTCTTATAATATCACTGTAATTCTCAATGATACCATTATGGATCAATGCAACATTTCCACATCTATGTGGATGCGCATTTGCATCTGTAACACCACCATGTGTTGCCCATCTCGTGTGTCCGATACCGCAGGTTGAAGAATATTCTCCGTCTTTGCATAACTCTCTGAGTTCGCTTACCCTTCCTGCCTTTTTTCTGATCGTCAAAGTGTCATCATCATTCAAAAGTGCAATACCCGCACTATCATAGCCTCGGTACTCCAGCCGTTCCAGTCCATCGATCAGGATGTCCTTCGCCGGCTTTCTTCCTGTAAAACCTATGATTCCACACATATATTCAATTAACTCCTTTCGGCATATGATGCAGTTTGTTCTTTAAGTAACTGTATCACGTTCTTAACGCGACAGTCTTATCTTATAATGCATCATTCAATTATCCGGTCATGCTGTTTTGTTTTGAGATTTCTCCCATATTTGACATACATGTGCGCATCCGGACTCTACGTAGAGGCATCCGCCGAATTTTCGATAACCTCCATCCTCGTTACCCTTCTCAACAGGCTGTACCGACCAACCACGTTTACACCGCATCTGTCAGTCCTTCAATGCCAGGATAAAAGGGACATGGCGCTAAGATTTCTAAATCTTTCCAAATCTGCTGTCTCCTTGTATAAGCAGACATTAAAATTCTATCATAGACCTACCAATAAATCAACGACTTCATACCTGTAAGCCTGTGATTTATTTTTTTATGCAGCACATACCGGATCACAGCCGATATACCACAGAACAACGTTTTTTTGCTCCATACGCTTTACTCTAAGCGGAACAGGAAATTCTGCTGACCTTCTGCTATATCATCTGTGATCCGTTATGACTTTCTTTTATAAACTAGCTGATAAATGAACCACCCGGCAAGCCCTTCTCAGTTGTAAGCAGAGACAGGTTACCTTCTGCATCTTCCGCGCATAAAAGCATACCTTCCGATACAACTCCGGCAAGCTTACATGGCTTCAGATTCACGATCGCAACAACACGCTTTCCAACCATTTCCTCCGGTGTATAGAAGCCTTTGATTCCCGAAACGATCTGTTTTACATTGTTCTCACCGAATTTTACCTGTGAACATAACAGTTTTCTGGAATTCTGAACTTCTTCGCAGGCAATGATCTCTCCGATCATCAGCTGCATTTTCTCGAATTCTTCAATGGTGATCTGCTGTTTATTTAATACAGAAGGATCTGCATTCAAAGCAGCGACCTTAGCTTCTGCCTGTTTCATTTTCTTCTTTTCTTCGGAATTCTCTTTTTCTTCCTTCTGCTTCTTTGCTTTCTCGTAGATAGTTTCTTCTACCGGAGGTGCAAACTTGGCAACTTCTGCCATAACTTCCTTTACGTCCAGTCTTGCGAACAGGATCTCAGGAGTTTCTGTTACCTTGTTTCCGGATGGGTAAAGTCCGAATCTTCCAAGCTCTGTTACCTTTCTCTTTGCAGCATTTAACTGGTTCAGGATCTTAACAGAGGTATCCGGCATATATGGCTCCAGAAGGGACGCACCGATCACGATGCTCTCAACCAGATTATATAATACGGTATTCAGACGATCCTGCTTTGTTTCATCTTTTGCAAGTGCCCAAGGCATCGTCTCATCGATATATTTGTTGCATCTCTTGAATAAGGTGAAAATCTCTGAGATCGCATCTGCAACCTTTAACTTATCCATGCATTCTGCGACCTTGATACGGCAGTTTAATACGACATTCTTCAGATCTTCATCTACTTCTTCTGTTACTCCGGTATTCGTAACTACGCCGCCAAAATATTTATTTGACATGGAGATCGTACGATTTACCAGATTTCCGAGTGTATTTGCAAGCTCGGAATTGATTCTTTCTACAACCAGCTCCCATGAAATGATTCCGTCATTCTCAAATGGCATCTCATGCAGAACGAAGAAACGGACTGCATCCACACCAAACAGACGGACCATATCATCCGCATACATTACATTTCCCTTGGACTTACTCATCTTACCGTCATTCTGGATCAGCCATGGATGTCCGAAGATCTGCTTTGGAAGCGGTACTCCAAGTGCCATCAGCATGATCGGCCAGTAGATCGTATGGAATCTTAAGATATCCTTTCCGATCAGGTGTAAGTCAGCCGGCCAGTATTTCTTATATAATTCATCATTATTACCGTCTACATCATATCCAAGACCTGTGATATAGTTTGATAATGCATCGATCCATACATAGATTACATGCTTGTCATCGAAATCAACCGGGATGCCCCACTTGAAGGATGTTCTGGATACACACAGATCCTGAAGTCCCGGCTTGATGAAGTTGTTGATCATCTCGTTCTTTCTGGACTCCGGCTGAATAAAATCAGGATTCTGCTCAATGTGCTTCATCAGTCTGTCCTGATATTTGCTGAGTTTGAAGAAATATGCTTCCTCTTTTGCTTCCTGTACCGGTCTTCCGCAGTCCGGGCATTTGCCGTCTACAAGCTGTGAATCTGTAAAGAAAGATTCACATGGAGTACAGTATTTTCCTACATATTCTCCCTTATATATGTCACCCTGATCGTACAGCTTCCTAAAAATCTTCTGAACCTGTCTCTCATGATCTGCATCTGTTGTTCTGATAAATTTGTCGTAAGATGTGTTCATCAGATCCCAGATATCCTTAATCTCGCCTGAAATCTCGTCAACGAATTCCTTTGGAGTCTGCATGTTCTCAAAAGCCTTGTTCTCGATCTTCTGACCATGCTCATCGGTTCCGGTCTGGAATCTTACATCATATCCTGCGAATCTCTTGTACCTTGCAATGCTGTCAGCCAACACGATCTCGTAGGTGTTGCCTATATGAGGTTTACCTGATGCATATGCAATGGCGGTTGTAATATAATACGGTTTTTTTGCCATTTCAAAAACCCTCCTTGATAAAACTACAAACACGAATGAAATGTCTGCGCTATTTTTTCTGGCAATCTTATGTGGCCAGATAACAAAAATTATATGCCTTTTTTGTGCAAATTGTCAACAGATTCCATTTGTTTTTATACAGTTTTTGCAACCTTCATCTCTAAATAAAATTATGTCTTTTTTTTCGGATTTCTTTTGTGCTATAGTATGTCCGAACAGTGCGATCATGTAATACCGCACGACACATCTGCGGATCTGCCGTCATCTGTTACTGTTTAAAATTATACTTTTATTATTGAGGTTATTCTGTCATGAAATTTTTTTTAACGAAAACACCTGTTGTTATCACACTTGCACTCATCTGCTGTGCCTTATGGGGAAGTGCGTTTCCCTGCATCAAGATAGGCTACCGTATGTTTGCGATCGGCGGAAATGATACCGCATCCCAGATCCTGTTCGCCGGCATCCGTTTTCTGCTCGCCGGACTTATGGTTATCCTTATCTGCAGCTTCATATATAAAAAGCCTTTGATCCCACATAGCGGGGCAACGATCAAACGTATCTTTATCCTGTCATTGTTCCAGACTATCCTGCAATATGTCTTCTTTTACGTCGGTCTGGCAAATACGACCGGAAGCAAGGCAGCGATCATTGAAGCGGCAAACGTCTTTCTGGCGATCCTTGTATCGGGTCTGTTATTTAAAATGGAAAAGGTTACATCCAAAAAGATGCTTGGATGTCTGATCGGATTTATCGGAGTTGTTATCATCAATCTGGGGAATGGTGTAGACGCGCATTTCTCTCTCACCGGAGAAGGCTTCATCCTGTTATCAACAGTGGCTTATGCTTTCTCTTCAGTTATCATCAAATATTTTTCCGATAAGGAGAATCCTGTTCTGCTCAGTGGCTGGCAATTCTTTGTCGGCGGCTTCGTGATGATCCTCTGCGGTCTGGCCGGAGGCGGACATATCGCGGGAGGCTCTGCTCCTGCTGTCCTACTTCTGCTCTATATGGCGTTCATCTCGGCCTGCGCCTATACATTATGGAGTCTGCTGTTAGCGCACAACCCGGTATCAAGAATTGCCGTCTTTGGTTTCTCGAATCCGGTCTTTGGCGTACTGTTATCAGCTCTGCTTCTGCATGAAACATCTGCCTTAAATATCCGCTGTCTGGTCGCACTTGTTCTTGTCTGCGTAGGCATTATCCTTGCAAATAAAGAAAAAGCCAAGTAAAAAATGCCATGTATCATCAAATTCGCCTGATGATATATGGCATTTTATTTTTATAGATTTCTCACAACGCCGAATATCAGCGCTGCTACGATCAGTATATAGATCAGAACCGTATCCACTGTACCAAGCCGATATGTATCTCTTTTTATATAGTTCAAATCTCCCCTGACTATCAGATATATGATACATGGTCCTGCAATGTACAAAAACGGATTATAGGAAAAGGATGTCCGTATCTCTCCTTTTAATAAAGACAGGCACGCTCTGGTTATCCCACAACCGGGGCACTGCCAACCGGTCAGAACTCGAAATATGCAGGGAACCGCCAAACCGGTCAGTCTGGCAAATGCCGCATACAGGATTCCTGCTAAAAGGATAATGACATCCCGATATATAATCTTTCGGACACGATTTTTCTTTTCTTTCATATATGTTTCTTACTGTCCGTTATATGGGTTGTTATTATCATTTCCATTGCTGTATGGATTATTGCCGCCCTGATTGTAACCACCATATTGCTGATTCTGGTTGTAACCGCCGTTATATGGTTGCTGATTCTGGTTGTAACCGCCGTTATATGGCTGCTGATTCTGGTTATAAGCTCCATACTGCTGATTCTGATATCCACCATTATACGGCTGATTATATCCTGTTGTTCCGCTGTACTTGTTAACCGCATCCTGCGCTAATGCATAGTTGATGATTCCAAGTCCAAGGAACTGAAGAACTACAAACAGGATACCGCTGTTGCTTGATGGCATACCGTTTCTGTTCTTGATGATATCGACCTTTTCACCCATCTTATATGCCCAGTACCATCCGTAAATATTACAGGTAACAATCGTAAGCAGCAGTGCCATTCCACCACCTGCCAAGTCATTCTCGCCTGACATCTCATTTGTATCATCTGTAATACATACAAACCAATAAAGCCCATAGATACCACAGGTGACAATTGACAATAAGATACACATGCCAATACTTCTTTGTTTCATACTTTCCTCCTTGCCGACGCGCCTTTCGCATCTCTTTCATAATAAAAAAAGTATAAAATATTTATAAACAACTGTCAACGAAGTTATACAAAAATATTGCACATTCGACAATGTTATTGCGTAATCTTCCGTAGTTTGTATCTTATTCTGCTTCATCCCGACAAAATTCCAATAAATTCCAACAATTGCATACAAAAAAATTGAAAAAAAATACATATCGTGATACAATTTGTTTTTCCGTTATTATTTCAATAACAATATTATAAATATGCCCTGCTTCTCTATTTTATGTTATATGAATATATGCAATTTTTCTGTATAATTTATGCATATATGCGAAGCAGTGACGAATACATACTATTTTAAAGAAGAGGTGTCAGTTATGAAAAACATGTTAAACTTCAAGGAATTCACAGCAGATGAGCTGATGGATATCCTGAACCTTGCTCTGGATATGAAGAAGAATCCGGAGAAGTACAGCGAATCATTAAAAGGTAAGAAACTTTATACTTTATTTGAAAAGACATCAACCAGAACCTTCCTTTCATTTGCAACCGGCATTACTGAACTAGGCGGTACCTACTACAACCAGTTATGGAAGGATTCCAACTTTGTACTTGGTGAACCTGTTTCCGAGATCAAATATGTCTGCCGTAATGTTGATATCATCATGGCACGTCTGATCAAGAATGAAACTGTTGAATTATTTGGCAAGAATGCAACTGTTCCGTTTATCAACGGCTGCGACAATTCCTACCATCCTTGCCAGATCCTTGCAGATGCCCTCACGATCCTTGAGAAGTTTGGAACTCTGGATGTCAATCTGATGTACATCGGTGCAAAGAACAATGTATTTAACTCCCATGTTGAATTCTTCTCCAAGATGAAGAAAGGTACTTTATACGGACTGACCCCACTTGTAAATGAGACAGCCTGCGGCCCTGATTTCTATGAAGAAGCAAAGAAAAGCGGTCATTACATCGAACTCGATCCTTCTATGTCTATGGAAGAAGCAAAAGAATATGCTAATAAGATGGATGTTCTCTACACGGATACATGGGTAGATATGGAATTCTTTAACAATCCTGCTTACCAGAAGCAGAAGGAAGAAACCCTTGCAAAAATGATGCCTTACCAGTTAAACGGCGACTTCACAAAAGACAGCAAAGCGATCGTATTCCACGATATGCCAATGCATGTCGGCTTCGAGATCTCTCAGGATGTCGTAGACAAGAACCTCGACCATATCCTTGACGAGGCCGAAAACCGCCGTCATGCCGAAAAGGCCGTAATGTACACACTCTTAAATTCATAAAACCATGGAATGTAAATAACCGCCTGTGGCATACTGTTATGTAGTAAGCCTATCCACTCTGTGTAACTTCGAACTAACCTCGGCAAAGCCTCGCTAAGGTCTCAGTTACTCGTGTCGGCACTTAGACAGCGTATTTTGCTATTTTATGTGCCGTTACACCGAGGATAGCACGAAAGTGTCTTACGAAATAACATGTATGCTCCAGGCGGTTATCTACATTCCATGGTCTTACCGGAAAAATCGGTTGCATGCCATTCAGGCAGGTGCTATAATCGTGGATAGCAAATTTGTAAGGAGGCTGCCATGAAGCATCTTATAGATCCAATGGATTTAAGTATGGAAGAGCTTGATCACATTTTAAATCTTGCTCAGGATATTATTGATCATAAGGAAAAATACAGTGAGTTATGCAAAGGAAAGAAGCTCGCTACTTTATTTTTTGAACCAAGTACAAGAACTCGTTTAAGTTTTGAAGCTGCCATGATGGAATTAGGCGGTAATGTACTTGGTTTTTCTTCTGCCAGTTCATCATCCTCATCTAAGGGTGAAAGCGTTGGTGATACGGTAAAGGTTGTAAGCTGTTATGCAGATATCATAGCTATGCGCCATTTCAAGGAAGGTGCTCCGATGCTTGCATCCATGAAATCCGATGTACCGATCATTAATGCAGGTGACGGTGGACATAACCACCCAACACAGACACTGGCTGATCTTTTAACGATCAAACGTGAAAAAGGAAGACTGGACAACCTTGTGATCGGCTTCTGCGGAGATCTGATGTTTGGACGTACCGTTCATTCTCTGATCAAAGCAATGTCCCGTTATGAAAATATCAGTTTTGTGCTTATTTCACCGGATGAATTAAAAATTCCTGATTATATCCGCACAGAAGTGATCGAGAAGAATAATATACCTTATAAGGAAGTTTCTTCTATGGAGGATGTGATCGGAGAACTGGATATCCTCTATATGACAAGAGTACAGAAAGAACGTTTCTTCAACGAAGCAGATTACATCCGATTAAAGGATACTTACATACTGGATAACAGCAAGATGGCACTTGCCCGTCCGGATATGTGTGTCCTCCATCCGCTGCCACGAGTAAATGAGATTGCTGTTGAAGTAGATGACGATCCAAGAGCATGTTATTTCCGTCAGGTATTAAATGGTAAATATGTCCGTATGGCATTAATTGCCACACTGCTTGGTTTAGCATAGGAGGTACAAACAGATGAACATAGACAGTATTCAAAACGGTATCGTACTTGATCACATTGCCGCAGGCAAGGCACTCCAGATCTATAATGACCTGCATCTCGACAAGCTGGACTGCTCCGTAGCCATTATCAAAAATGTCAAAAGCCAGAAAATGGGTAAAAAGGATATCTTAAAAATAGATCAGGATATCGACATCAACCTTGATGTCCTTGGTTATATCGATCCGGATATCTCGGTTAATATTATCCGCGACGGAAAACTGGTAGAAAAGAAAAATATCGAACTTCCGGAACGTCTGGTAGGCATCAAGAAATGTACCAATCCACGTTGTATTACCTCAACGGAACAGGGTATCCAGCACATATTCAAGCTTACCGACAGAGCACACAGGATTTATCGTTGTATTTACTGCGAAGCAGATAAATAATTTTACTTACTATTTACTTTTTGCAAAAATATGCTATAATCTAGAAGTTATCTGTGCGGTAAAGCATCGAAAAAACTCACCGGCACGATAACCAGACTTTTTAAATATGCTGATTAATATTTAGAGGTGCAATTAGTATGGAACAATATGTGATCAAAGGCGGTCAGCCTCTTGAAGGAGAGGTAACAATTGCAGGTGCAAAAAATGCGGCACTCGGTATTCTTGCTGCTGCTGTTATGACCGACCAGAAAGTTATAATAGAAAATGTACCAAATGTCCGAGATACACGGGTTCTCCTGCAGGCGATCGAAGGTATCGGCGCAAAAGTCCGTTACATAGATGAGCACACAGTTTCTATCTGCGGAGCCTCCATTAATCCGAACAGCGATCTATGTGTAGATGACGAATTTATTCGTAAGATCCGTGCTTCTTATTATCTGTTAGGAGCACTGCTTGGAAAATATAAGCGCTCTCAGGTAGCATTACCCGGCGGCTGCGATATCGGAGCCAGACCGATCAATCTTCATATAAAAGGATTTGAAGCACTTGGTGCACAGGTTGATATTACAAATGGAACTATCTCCACTTATGCCGAAGAACTGATTGGAAGCCATATTTATATGGATGTTGCATCCGTTGGTGCAACGATCAATATTATGATGGCTGCAGTTCTCGCTGAAGGTAAAACCACCATTGAAAACGCAGCAAAAGAACCACATATTGTCGATGTTGCCAACTTCTTAAACAGTATGGGCGCAAATATCAAAGGTGCAGGAACTGATGTCATCCGTATCCGTGGTGTTAAAGAACTTCATGGTACTACTTATTCCATCATTCCGGATCAGATTGAAGCCGGTACATTTATGGTAGCTGCTGCTGCAACAAAAGGAAATGTTCTGATCAAGAATGTCATTCCAAAGCATCTGGAAGCTATCACCTCCAAGTTGAACGAGATTGGTGCTCACGTTATTGAATATGATGATTCTGTAAGAGTCATGTCAGATAAACGTTTGAAGTCTACTAATATCAAGACACTTCCATATCCCGGATTTCCGACTGATATGCAACCACAGATGGCTGTTACACTGGCTCTTTCAAACGGAACAAGCATCGTAACCGAAAGTATATTTGAAAATCGTTTCAAATATGTTGCGGAACTTACAAGAATGGGCGCTCATATCCGTGTGGAAGGCAACACCGCAATTATCGATGGTGTCGAATCCTTCACCGGAGCGAATGTTGCCGCTCCTGATCTCCGAGCCGGCGCTGCCCTTGTGATTGCCGCATTGGTAGCCGATGATTTTTCAGTTGTATCCGATATCAAGTATATCCAGCGCGGATATGAGAAATTCGACGAAAAACTTCAGTGTCTTGGCGCAAAGATTGAAAAAGTAGATACCGAAAAGGACATTCAAAAGTTCAAGTTAAAAATCGGATAATCCGATTACTGATATACCCAAAAATGGATTTTGCTTATATGCAGAATCCATTTTTTTTTACGTATTTTTCATAGTTTTTTGAGAAAAAAGGGTTTTGTTTTTTTCAGATTATGGTAAACTGTTTTTCAAGAGCGTTTTCGCGTTCTTTTTATGTTTTGAACCCTGAAGGAGAATACACATGACAAACAAAAAGTCTTATACCGGATCGGGATACACCTGTATGTTTCTGCTTACAGCACTTATTTTCAGTCTCCTGATCTGCTTATTTATAAACAACGGCATGGCCGATGCTGCCGGAAAGGAAGGATATATCTCCGAGGGACGTACAAATGTCTACTTCAGAGAATCCCCCGGCGGAAATCCTGTTCAGGAAAACGGAAGTAACATTATGTTAAATGGGGGGCAGGCATTAAACGTCGTTGACACCTCTAACGGTTCCTGGTATAAGGTTACTCTGGTATATAACGGAACAACTTATACCGGATATGTATCTTCATCATTTATCACCCTCGGGAAAAAAGAAGATTCATCGGATACCGAAGCTACAACAGCAAGTGCCGGCGGTTCCGATTCCGACTTTGAAGCATATCTGACCAAACAGGGCTTCCCGGAAAGCTATAAACCACAGCTTCGTGATCTGCATGCCCTCCATCCAAACTGGACATTCAAAGCTATACAGACCGGATTAGACTGGAACACGGTTATCGACAATGAAATCAACAAAGCAGGCCAGATTAAAAATCTGGTTCAGGGAACCAGCGGAGCCCCTCATTATAACTGGCGTTCTACCACAGTCGGATATAACATCAAGACGGACAAATGGTCCTCTTACGATGGCTCGAACTGGTTTGCTGCTTCAAATGATTTTGTCACTTATTATCTGGATCCACGAACTTACTTATACGAGCGCTTTGTATTTGCATTTGAAAATCTTTCATATGAAGATACCCAGACCAAATCCGGCGTAGAATCGATTCTTTCCGGTACATTTATGTACAAGTCCAAACCATCCGGATACAGTTATACATATTCCGAGTTAATCATCAAAGCTGGGCAGGCAGTCGGTGTCAGCCCATATCATATTGCGTCCCGTATCAAACAAGAGGTAGGTTCATCCCTGAGCTCGGTTACTAACGGAAAACACGCTACATATCCGGGTATCTATAACTTCTATAATATCGGTGGCTATGACAGTGCCAGCGGTAATGCTGTAACAAATGCTCTGCGCTGGGCAGCGACCAGCGGTTCCTACGGAAGACCATGGAACAATGTCTACAAGTCCATTTATGGTGGCGCACAGTATATCGGCAACAACTACATTTTGAAAAAACAGAATACTTTGTATACACAAAAATTTAACGTTACAAATACATCCAACCTGTTCTCTCATCAATATATGTCAAATGTACAGGCTGTATCATCAGAAGCATCGAAAGTATTTAATGCCTACGCAGGCTCCGGTACCTTAAATGATGCGATCACTTTCAGCATTCCGGTCTATACCGATATGCCGGACACAAACACGGGGAAACCGGCAGACAGCGGCAATCCGAATAATTATCTGAAGTCTCTTACGATCGATAATTATTCACTGACACCGACTTTTGCCATCAACTCAACAAAGAAATATTCCCTGATCGTATCTGAGAACACAACCTCGGTTAAGATCTCCGCCACCCCGGTAAACAGCCATGCTTCTGTATCCGGAACCGGAAAGATCTCCCTGTCAAAGGGAACAAATACAGCTAAAGTTACAGTTACAGCACAAAGTGGTGCAAAACGAACTTATACCATAACTATAGTCCGCGGTAAGTCAACCGGAAACGGAGGATCTGATCCTGAATTTGACGGAGACTACATCATCTCCGACGAAACAATCAGCGGAGTAGCTCCATCAACTACTGTCTCCTCTTTCCTGTCAACTCTAGGATGCACAAACGGAACGATAAGCATTACAAATGCTTCCGGTAAGAAAAAGACATCCGGTAAGATCGGAACAGGTGACATTGTAAAGATCACAGTATCCGGTAATACAAGCACTTATAATGTTATTATCTTTGGTGATGTAACAGGTGATGGTGTGATCAATGCACTGGATCTGTTAAAGATTCAGAAACATATCATCGGCGCCTCCTCATTAAAGGGTGCATTCCTGCAGGCAGCCAATATCAAACGAAGCGGCGGTCTCTCTGCACTGGATCTGTTAAAGGTTCAGAAATTCCTGATGGGTGCTGCCAAGATTTCACAAAAATAAGCCTTTTACAAGGTTATGATAGGAGATATTACTATGAATAAGCTAAAAAAATGTACAGCGATGATTCTGGTTCTGATCATGGCTCTCAGCTGTTTTGTGTATGGAAATGCGATAAAAGCGCAGGCCGCTTCTACCCAGTTCTCCATTTCCCTTTCATCTTCAAGTGTATCAAAGGGAGGTTCGGTAACAGTAACCGTATCAGTAAGCTGCTCCGAAGCACTGGGTGCATACAGCTATTGCTTGTCCTATGATTCTTCCGTTCTGGAATACACTTCCGGTGACGGATATGGCGGAGGCGGTACAATTTCCTGTGCCGGATACGGTGACGGAAATATCAAATCTGCTTCTAACAGCTTTACATTTTCTGCTATCGCAAGTGGCTCTTCCTATGTAGGTACAGGAAGCTCAGACGTATATACCTGGGGTGAGGAAAGCTGCTCTGTCTCAAATGCCGGTGCTACGATCACTGTAACAGCAGCAGGTAGCGGCAACAACGGTGGAGATTCCACCACTCAGGCTGCAACTACACAAGAACAGGGTTCCACCGAAGCCGGAAGTACCGAAAGCGGAGAATCTACAGAAAGCACCGAAGAAACTTCCGAGGAGACAACCGAAGAAATGTCCGATAATTGTTTCCTTTCATCCCTTCAAATCACACCGGGCGAATTAAAGCCGGAATTTTCAAAGGATGTATATTCATATGAGACAACTGTTCCGGGTGAAACAACAAGTCTTGCCATCAATGCTTTACCGGAAGATTCCAAATCATCTGTATCTATTGACGGAAACGAGAACTTCGAACCGGGCAAGCAGGCACATGTTACGATAAAAATTACCGCCGAGACAGGCGACACCCACATTTATGATCTTACGGTAAATGTTGAGGAAATCGTTGATACACGGGCTGTTATCAATGTAAACGGAACCGATTATTATTTCTCTCAGGATTATAGCAAGATCAGTGTCCCTGAAGGGTTTGCCCAGTCAAAAGAAAAATTTGATGGCACCGATGTAATCTTATATACTTCTCCTAATGGTCAGATCAAATGTGCATATCTGACGGATAAAGATGGAAAAAACGGGGCATGGTACATCATTGATCTGAATGCAAAAACAGCAGTTCCGTTGATCAATGTGCAGTCGGCATATAAGAATTTTATTATTCTGGAACCATCTGACAACGTAAGCAAGCCGGAAGGTTACAGCTCATTCTCTTATGATTTTGGTGGAAACACCGTTACTGCTTACCATGTAACAGAAAATGATGAAGTTATCTTGGTATATGCTATGAGTCCGGATTCTGACCCAAGCTGGTACAGATACGATACCGTTGAGAAAACATTTGTCCGATATAATGCAGATCCTGTAACGGAAAAGCAGGAAGAAGCTGCATCAGACGGTTCATTCTTCGACCAGCATAAGGATAAGGTTCTGACAATCTGCATCATTGTCGTTGTAGTTATGTTCTTCCTTATCATCATCCTTGCATGCATGCTTGTACGTGTGATCCGAAAGGGTCTGCCTGAAGACGATGAGCCGGATGATCCGAACGATCCTGATAAAATGACCGATGAAGATATTGATACTGGCGCTATAGACGACGCCGGCGATAATGTCGAATCTAATGCCAACGAAGATATTCATGCAAATGCTATTGATAACGCCGGTGATAGTGTTGAGGCAAATGCCACAGATGATGCCGGCGATAGTGTTGAGTCAGATGCCACAGATGATACCGACGATAATATTGAGGCAGATACCACAGATGATGCCGATGATGCAAATGTTGATTCTGAGACATCAGAAACCAGTAGTGTTACCGACGTTGCAGACAACTCAGAAATTATGGATGACTCTGCTAAAGCAGACACTATAGACGATACTGCGGATTCAGACAGCTCCGAAGATTCCGAACAGCTTGTCTTAAACGAGTCTTCTGACAAGGATTCTATTGAGGCATCTTCGATCCCTGAGATTAAGGCCAAAACAGAACCTGCTGAAGCAGATACGACCGATTTACAGGCTACAACAGAGGAAGCGGTTGCTACAGATACCACTGAGGCAGAACAGCCTAAACCGGATGCAAATGCTTCTGTAAAAGAAACAGCCGCTGCTACTCACGATGGAATGACGGAATTAAAAGCAGAACCTGCTACCAAGGCAGAAAACATTACATCTACCAGATTAAGTGCTGATGCAAAGAAGGAACAGGAATTAACACCGGCAGAAGAGATCGTGAAGAAAGCTGCTCAGTATTCATCTATGAATACCGCAGACCTGTCAGAGGTATTCAACATGGCCGAAGCGATCATCAACCATAAAGATCCTAAGAAGAATGCCGGTTCCTTACAGTTCAAGCCGATCAAGCAGAACGCACCGGAGGATAAAAAGGAAAAATAAGATTTTAATAATAGCAAAATAAGACCTGACCAGAATTGTTTGTTATTCTTTATTAAGGTTTCTAATCACGTTTGCCTACCTTTGTTTCACTCAATTTTATATGCACATGTCTCTGCCGCGATAAAAACTTTTGCGGCGACGACATGGCACAAAATTGAATGAAACTCAGTCGGCTACACTATGGATTATGAAACCTTAATCAGAAATAACAAACTCTGTCAGGTCTTATTTTTATTTTTACAATAGCGCCAATATTAAACAAGCAAACGTGATTATAAACCTTATTCAAGAGCTGCAAACTTCCGACAGGCTTTTTATCTATACCTTTTATAAATATGCCTTTAGCATATCAACTTTGTCGAGCTTCTCCCACGGAAGGTCGAGGTCAGTTCTTCCAAAGTGTCCGTATGCTGCTGTCTGCTTGTAGATTGGTCTTCTGAGGTCAAGCATCTTGATGATACCGGCCGGGCGAAGATCGAAATGCTCACGAATGATCTCAACCAGCTTCTCATCGGATACCTTTCCTGTTCCAAATGTATCTACCATGATAGATGTAGGTCTGGCAACACCGATCGCATAAGACAACTGGATCTCACATTTATCTGCAAGTCCTGCTGCTACAATGTTCTTTGCTACATATCTTGCTGCATATGCTGCTGAACGGTCAACCTTTGTGCAATCCTTTCCTGAGAAAGCACCGCCGCCGTGACGGGCATATCCGCCATAAGTATCTACGATGATCTTACGTCCTGTAAGTCCACTGTCACCATTCGGTCCGCCGATAACGAATCTTCCGGTCGGATTAATAAAGAACTTAGTATCTTCGTCTACCATATCAGCAGGAAGAACCGGATCAAATACATACTTCTTGATATCTTCGTGAATCTGTTCCTGTGATACTTCCTCGCCATGCTGAGTTGAAAGAACTACTGCATCGAGCCTCTTTGCTTTTCCATTCTCATCGTACTCTACTGTTACCTGAGTCTTACCATCCGGTCTAAGATATGAAAGTGTTCCGTTCTTTCTTACTTCTGTCAGCTTTCTTGCAAGCTTATGTGCAAGTGCAATCGGATATGGCATATATTCCGTGGTCTCATTTGTTGCAAATCCGAACATCATACCCTGATCTCCTGCACCGATCGCTTCGATATCATCATCGCTCATCAGATGCTCTTTTGCTTCTAACGCCTTATCAACACCCATTGCGATATCTGCTGACTGTTCGTCAATTGCTGTGATAACACCGCAGGTATCGCAGTCAAATCCATATTTTGCTCTGTCGTATCCAATCTCACGGATCGTCTCACGAACGATCTTCTGAATATCTACATATGCTTTTGTTGTAATCTCACCCATTACAAGTACAAGACCTGTTGTAATAGATGTCTCGCAAGCCACACGGCTCATTGGATCCTGTTCCATCAACGCATCCAATACCGCATCTGAAATCTGGTCACAGATTTTATCCGGATGACCTTCTGTTACTGATTCTGATGTGAATAATAATTTTTCCATCATTTCCTCCTTGTATAAATACTGTCTATAGCTATAGCCATGCGTATTCGTTCACATGGCTTTCTGATTTTTCTTTTTTCAGGCAGGACGTCTCTACCTGATTTTAGGCAAAAGAAAAATCCGCTCTGAGCGGATTGATAAAATCAAACCTCTCATTGTTCGACGTCTGCATATTACAGACTCGCTCAGGAAGGCACCTTCCATACAGGTATTTCTTTCACCTGTTCCGGGGTTGCCATGGCTTCACAGTCCCTTATGACTCCACCATTCTGAATAAGAGCATTTATAAATATTTACTTGTATTCGAACTGCAATGCAGTTCAGAAACAGCTATACTCTAACTGATAAATCTTCATAAGTCAATAGGAAATTTATATTTTGCGACAAAAAATCAATAATTTTACATAGATCACAGCACTGTTTTTTAATTTTTAGCATTTTCTGGATAAAATAATATTTCATCTTAAAAAAGTTATACTATAAAATCACTCTGCCAAGCAGATATAAAATGAGCAAATGTGCCGGATAGAACACATAGAATGCATATTTAAGAACTTTATTCTTCCGACCATACTCTCCGTTATACAGACTGATCGGCAGGATCGCCAAAACAGCATAGAGCTGTCTTATTCCGTAAAATAGAAAATACAACACCGCCGATACGATCGCAAATCCCATATTCTGACGCAGTTTCCTGCTAAATGGATAATGTCCCGTCACAAGACCAGCATTTCTGAATGCATGTTCCGCTGTGCCATCTTGGGTCGAATAATACATTAATACGATCAGAAGGATACCGGCAATTCCATAATCAAAATGCAGCGCTTCTGCAACTACCATAATGACAACAATTCCGATGACTGCTCCCATCTGATTCCATTTTGCTACCTTTCCGAGATAAAGCACGATCAGCCCTGCTGCAAGCGTAAAGAAAATATTCTGCTTCTGCAGATCAAATACCTGTCCGGTCGATGCCAGATCAAATGGAACTTCCGAAATCAGCGCAAACAAAAAAAGCCGGATAAAATATTTTCTGATATCCGACGTATGTCTGTATCCTTCTACCAGCAGGAATGCAAATATAGGAAATGCGAGCCGTCCTACAGCCCGCATTATCCAGTTATTATTCATTAGAACAAATCCTACATGATCGCACAACATAAAAATACATGCCAGAAGCTTTAACTGATTTGAAGTTATCCCTGTCTCTGCCCTTTTATCCATGTTTTCCTTAAATTCTCTTACGAAGTGCCTTTGACAACTGATCCAGTTCCTCATTGTCTGACTGACCCGGAACCCATGTAACTGTAACCGTATCCTTAATGAATCGCGGTACAAGATGCATGTGAAAATGGAATACTGTCTGTCCTGCAGCAGCGCCATTGTTCTGAATAATGTTCAGTCCGTCAGGATTTAATTCCGCTTTCTGAGCCTTGGCAACCTCTGTCGCAATCGTAAAGATCTTTGAAGCAGTATCCGCGTCCATGCTATATATATCATCATAATGTTCTTTTGGTATAATTAAAGCATGACCTTTATTTGCAGGATTTACATCAAGTATTACTCTACATATGCTGTCTTCATAAACTGTTGCTGATGGTATCTCACCATTTGCAATCTTGCAAAAAATGCAATCGTCCTTACCCATAAAAGTTTCCTCCTTAATTGCTTTTTCCATTTTACTCCATTATGTGAGATTTTACAAGCTTTATGTGGTTTGGGTTCCACCAAGCCTATATAATTCATCTAATTTATCCGAATATTCTGTATTCATGATTCTGCGACACGCCTCTGCTAATTCATCCGGTGTCTCCCATACAAAAGGTTCCATGTCTCTTTACCCCGTAAATTATTTATATAGATAATATTTTATCTTTTTATTCTACATTTTTGTTGTAATAGACAATATATTATCCATATTTATTATATGATATCATCTTATTATTTTTAATTTATATTTATTCAAAAATAAAATATGCTTACAGCCTGTCGAATAAAAATGAAGCATATCATGTATTTTTCATGCCGATCCGACTGACTGTAAGCACATTTCATCAATAAAGCGTCTTATAAAATGTATTCTTTCTGTCATTTGCCTGTGGAAATTCTGTTCTTGCCAGTCTGACTCCCCCGGAATCAATATCTGCAACACGCAGCTTCTCACTAACCCGAACCGATATATCCCGTCCAAGCCAGTCATATACATGAGAGCCCGGAATATAGTGAAGCCCGTCTCCATCTCCGACCCGGTTGACAGCGATCACATATGCCTGATTCTCGATCGCCCTTGCTTTTAAAAGTGTTTCCCATTGTTCCGCCCTTGTTTCCGGCCAGTTTGCGATTACCATGACAGCCTCATACCGGTCTCGCATTGCAGAGAAAATCTCCGGGAAACGAAGATCATAGCAGATATATCCGCCTATCCGGATATCCTTTACCTGTGCCTGTACAAGCTTTTCTCCTGCCCGATATGCCTTATCCTCACCGCTATATGAAAATGGATGAACCTTAGCATAATCAAGCAATACATTTTCTCCATCCACAAGCACCAACCGGTTCTCGTAAGCCTTTTCTTTCATTTCATCATACACCCGGCTGCCATAGGCCATAACTGTATGAATATATCCAAATGCCATAGGCATCTTATATTTTTTGCTGTTCTCCATAAAAAATGAAACACTGTCAGGGATATTATCCGCATCCCCGCTTTCCCCATGTAACCATGGGCGCATCGTAAATCCTGTCAGTGTCATCTCCGGAAATACCAGAAGCTCTACTCCATTTGCACAGGCTTCTTCCATAACTTCAAGACAGCGTTCCTTTGCTTCTTCCCTATTCTCAAATCCAATATCCAGTTCCGTAACACCAACTCTAAGCATAGCCGCTGCCTCCTACCTGTTTTTCTTTATTATATTCTTATATAGTATATTTATATCTGCTTTTTTTCAACCCTTAAGCCTCCCGTTTCAATTGTCAACCTTAATGTTTGTTTTATGGTTGACAATTAAGAATATACCATCTATAATGTTATCCAGTGGGTGCCATTTAATAGTTGACATTCAATTTGTTATCTGGAAGCGGATAGCTTAGCCCTGCTATCCGCTTCATATTTTTGTCAATCCCCCTTAACCTCATCCAATCGAGGAATGGCACCCATTGTATGTATATTATTTATCAACAAGGAGAACACACAGATGAAAAACAAATTCACAACCGTGGAGATTACAATGATGGCTGTATTTGCAGCAATCTTATGCGTATCTGCATATTTAAGCATCCCAACTCCACTCCCAAATGCAGCTCACATTACATTATTGAACTTTATGATCATGCTCATTGCACTGGTATTTGAAGTCCGCGACTCAACGATCATCGTTGCCTTATGGATGATCCTCGGTGCAGTCGGTGTTCCGGTATTTATCGGCGGCGGCTCCGGTATCGGTTATCTGACAGGAGTATTTGGTGGATATACATTCTCATTTATTATCGTTACTATCTTTGCAGGTCTGACAAAGGGTAAGAAATATAATCGTATCCGTTATACGATCGTTGCTATTTTAACAGCAGCACTTATCGACATCATCGGTATGTTATGGTGGAAATTCAACGGAAACTTAACCTGGAAAGTTGCTTTCCTTTCAGGCTTTGTTGCATTTATTCCACTTGATCTTGTAAAAGCTATCATTGCTGCACAGATTGTTCCATTATTCAAAAAACTTATGCCGGAAGCAAATGCAAATACAGGAGCAAAAGAAGTAACCGAATAATTCTTCAATAATTACTATACGCAAATAAGCAGGAAACTTTTAAAGTTCCTGCTTATTTGCGTTTTTGTATTAATTAATATAACTCTACAGATTCCGGTGCAGCAGACGATGTTCTTTTCCCGCAAGGAAATGATCGTACAACTGACGGATTGCCGGGTTTTCCTCGGAGAAACGGACATTGGAGCTTGCGTCTGCATTGTACATACCTTCCATACGGCTCCGTCTGGTTCTTGGGCCTGCGCCGGATGGCTGACCGCCACCCATGATACATCCACGTCTGCACGCCATAACTTCAACGAAATCATAGCTTGCTTCGCCGGATCGGATACGGTCAAGCAACCGTCCTGCATTTGCAAGACCATGTACAACTGCGATCTTCACTTCTCTGCCATCTAAATCGATCGTTGCTTCCTTCGTTCCTTCAAATCCCCGGACACCTGTATAACTGATCTCACGGATCGTGTTATAGGATTTGTCCTCCGCAAGACGACGGAGCACCGCTTCCGTTACACCACCTGTCGTTCCGAAGATCTTGCCTGCACCGGAAGCCACGGAAAATGGTGCATCTGCGGATTCATTTTCCAGTTCGGTAAACTGCAGTCCCATCTGCTTGATCATCCGCACAACCTCTGTCGTTGTGATGACATAATCGGTATCCTGTCTGCCATCCGTGAAATTATCCGGTCGGAGGATCTCTCCCTTCTTTGCTGTACAAGGCATGATCGATACAACCATCGTTCTCTTACCATCTTCTTTATCTTTCTCTGCAAAATAATCCTTGATCACTGCCGAGAACATCCCCTGTGGAGAACGGCAGGTTGACAGATTATCTGCAAATTCCGGATATTTTTCTTCACAATATTTGACCCAGCCCGGACAACAGGATGTAAATAATGGCAGCTTCTCATCCGACGCAAGACGCGCCGCAAATTCTTTGGATTCCTCCATAACCGTAAGATCGGCGCCAAAGCTTGTGTCAAATACCATGTCAAAGCCCATGATACGAAGTGCTGATACCAGCTTGCCAAAACAGTTCTCGCCCTTTGGTATGCCGAAGTTATCTCCAACTGCCACGCGGACTGCCGGTGCGATCTGTGCGACCACCCGGATGGACGGATCTTCGATCGCATCCCAGATATCGGTTACATTGGTACGGATCGAGATCGCTGCGGTCGGGCAGACAACTGCACATTGTCCGCATCCTACACAGTCTGTCTCTGCAAGCGGCTTGTCAAATGCCGGCTGCACCTTCATTTTCGAACCACGGAATGCAAAATCGATAACACCAAGTCCCTGAATCTCATCGCAGGTACGCACACAGTCACCGCACAGGATACATTTATTTGGATCCCGGACGATAGACGGCGAACTCATATCGATCTTTTCTTCTTTTTTATTATTCAGGAAACGAACCGCATGCACACCAACCTTATAGGCAAGTGACTGGAGCGCACACATGCCATTCTTCTGGCAGGTCGTACAGTCTCTGCAATGAGAGGATAACAACAGCTCGATAATAAGCTTTCTGTACTGCTGCACTTTCTTTGTATTCGTATAGATCACCATGCCCGCTCTCGGTGTCTCGGAGCATGCCGCAAATATTTTTCCTCTGTCATCTTCTACCACGCACATACGACATGCGCCATAGATGGATAATTCTGAATGATAACAGAATGTCGGGATATCGATCCCCGCCTTTCGGATCAGAGACAGAACATTCTTCTCGCCCTCGATCGGCACTTTGATTGAATTGATCGTAATATAATCCATGTTCGTCTCCCTCCTTAATTCTCTGTATATACTGCATGGAACGCACAATTATCGATACATGCACCACACTTGATGCATTTGGCTGTATCAATGACAAATGGTTTCCGGATCTCACCTGTGATCGCACCGACCGGACAGTTTCTCGCACATTTGGAACAGCCCTTACATGCTTCCGGATCGATCTTATAGCGAACCAGTGCTTTACAGTTTCCGGTTCTGCATCGTTTGTCAACCACATGCTCGATGTATTCCTGACGGAAATTCTTCAGCGTACTGAGTACCGGCAGGGCTGCGCTCTTACCAAGTCCACAAAGGGCCGTGTCGGTGATCGCCTGGCCCAGTTCCTCTAACAGATCCAGATCCTCTAACGTACCATTTCCGGCAACGATCCGCTCTAGGATCTCAAGCATCCGCTTGGTTCCTTCACGGCATGGAACGCATTTGCCGCAGCTCTCGTTCTGTGTAAAGTTCATAAAGAAACGGGCTACCTCAACCAGACAGGTATTCTCATCCATAACAACCAGACCACCTGAACCGATCATCGCGCCTTTGCTCTTTAATGAATCAAAATCCAGACTGACCTCCAGATCATCCGTCACCAGACAGCCACCGGATGGTCCACCGATCTGAACTGCCTTTAATGGGATGTCATCCTTTAAACCACCGCCGATATCATACACGATCTCACGCAGCTTTGTTCCCATCGGTACCTCGATCAGTCCCGTATTCTTTACACTTCCGGTCAATGCAAATGCCTTGGTTCCCGGACTTTTCTCCGGTCCGATCGACTTGTACCAGTCTGCACCATTTAAAATGATCATGGACACATTTGCATAGGTTTCTACATTATTCAGAACCGTCGGCTTGGCAAATAAGCCCTGCTCTACGGTTCTTGGCGGCTTGGTTCTCGGCATTCCGCGCTGTCCCTCGATCGATGCCGTAAGCGCACTTCCCTCTCCGCAGACAAATGCCCCCGCGCCACGATTGATATGTATATGGAAAGAAAAATCGGAACCTAAGATATCCTCACCAAGGAAGCCCGCTTCCTCTGCCTGTGCTATCGCTGTCTTCAAACGGCTGACTGCCAGCGGATATTCTGCTCTTACATAGACATATCCCTCCTGCGCACCAACCGCATATGCAGCAATGATCATACCCTCTAACATCTTATGCGGATCGCCTTCCATCACGCTTCGATCCATGAACGCACCCGGATCTCCCTCATCACCATTGCAGACAACATATCGGATCTTCTCCGCCTGTCTGGCAACCTGCTGCCATTTGTATCCGGTCGGGAAACCACCGCCTCCACGTCCACGCAGATTGGAGTCACTGATGACCTGAATAACCTCCGAAGGCTCCATGGTAAATAACACCTTACGAAGTGCCTGATATCCACCGACCGCAAGATATTCATTGATATTTTCTGCATCGATATGTCCGCAGTTTTTCAGTACCAGTCTGGTCTGTTTCTTATAAAATGGAATTTCTTCCTGCTGTCTGTAGACAATACCATCCTTGTGATACATCAGACGCTCTACCGGTCTTCCGTGCAGGATCGTCTCGTTGAAGATCTCCTCGCAGTCTTCTTCCTTTACTTTTATGTAGATATAATTATATGGCTCGATTCGCACAAGCGGCCCCATCTCGCAGAAACCATGACAGCCGCTTTTCTTCACGCCGACATGACAGGATTCTTTTATAACTGTCTGTCCCGCTGCAGAATTCTCTGTTTTACTAATGTCTGTTTCAAATTCTTCTGCTATATCCGGCTTTTCCTGTTTCTCCGTCCCTGTATACTCTGCCTCCGGGACAAATTCTACCTTCACGCCCTCCGACTGCTTCGCCATCTCGCAGAACCGGTCGTATATTTTCTGAGAGCCACCCGCCAGACATCCGGTTCCTGCACAGACAAGGATCCTGTGCGAATCTGCATGCAACATCTCTTCTGCCTGTTTTACTGCTGCGTCAAGCTCCGATACATTTGTTATTCTATTCATCCGCACCCTCCTTCAATTCTGCTATCAATGCAGTTACCTTCTCCGGTGTCATAGCCGGATGAACAACATCGTTTACCGTCATGACCGGTGCGAGTCCGCATGCGCCAAGACATGATACTGTCTCTAATGTGAACATCATATCATCTGTTGTGTGTTTCTCTTTTGACAATCCAAGTTCTTTATACAATTGATTTAAGATATCCATGGATTTTCTGACATGGCATGCGGTTCCATCGCACACCTTAAGAATGAACTTTCCTTTTGCATCAAATGAAAAGTTCTCATAGAATGTTGCTACGCTATAAGCTTTTGCCTCTGTAATATTCAGTTTGTCCGCCACATATCGTAATAATTCCGGCGGAAGATACTTATATTCGCTCTGAATATCCTGAATGATCGGGATCAGAAATCTTGGCTCTGTCCCATATGCAGCAATAATCTTATCAGCCTCATCGTAGTAAGATTGTTCCAGCATGTATTACCCTCCGTGCTTTGCCCCATTGTTGGGAATTTTTATCAATACCTCATATATAGATGATAACATTTTTCAATAGGATTTGCACGAAGATTTTGGATTGAAAAATAAACCCCCGCCTGTCTCCGGCACGATGGTGGATAGTGTTTCAACTCATTGCACTTTCTATTCGGTTCGCACGCTTATTTGTCAGCAGTCGCCCAAACTCGCCTTATCAGGCTCAAACATGGGCTTGATGCTGACAGCTAGTGCAAACCTCATAACGAAAGTTCCACTGATGTTGAAAACACTATCCACCATCGTGCCGGAGACAGGCGGGGATTTTTATATTGCTAACATTTTACGATCAATAGTTTTTCACCCGGTGTTACCTCGTCGCTTTCCAGATGGTTGATGGTTCGGATGGAATCCAGGCTGGAGAAATATTCTTTGGCAATGGACCAGATACTGTCGCCTTCTTTTACAACATATCCAACCATACCCGGCATAGCTGCCTTCTTATTCCAATCGATCGGTAGGATATTCATATCGGTAATGACGTCCACAGAACCCGGTGCAAATACCGTAACATTCATATTGATCACCGCCTTGATCTCCACCTCATCGGAATTCAACATCTGGGCTGTAATCTGGTCAACGGATGGATTGATACGGATTGAATCCTGATTGACAAATGGTACGGATTCCACTTGATAATTGAATGGTATCGCCGTTTCAATCTGCTGTAACGGCTTGCTATCCTCCGCTGATACATAGAGTATTTCAGCTTTTACCGCACCTGATATATCAATGCTGTCCTCTCCTGCTTTTACCTCATCGATCTCAACTGTTCCGGTTGCATATACGATCTGCAGTATCTTCGGGAAGCTGCTCTTGATCCGCTCTTTATGTACGACCTTTGTCTTGGCATTATTTTTTATCTGAAGATTCTCAAATGGAAACTGTTCACAGATCGTTTCTACATTTGCCGACGGAGAGAACATATCCCCGATGATAGAAAGCTCCATATCTTCATAAATCTTCATATCTGTATGGAGATTATATTCAACCTGAAGCACGCGGTCCTCTCCGTCATTGTCGGCACGCACACCGACTTCTCCTTTTCCCATCGTGATGCGGTCATCCAGGATCATGCCTTCATTTGCTTCTTCGCAAGGGATCAGACCTTCAAATTCCCGGCTCTCATTCAGATACTGCATCGGTACGCCGGGCTCCTCCGCCAGATAGATTACAAACAGGTCCATCTGTCCTTTAATATTTATTCCCCCATCTACAACCTTTGTCTCGATGCCATAGAAGGACACCCGGCTCCAAAGCACCCGACCGATGTTTGGTTTATTGGCAGCGATCTCGAAATCTTCTTTTACCTTCAATATATCTTTTACAGATGCCACATTATTTGTAAATGGAATCTGCTCATTCCTGCATTCGATTCCCGATCCGTTTAACAGTCCGGTTGCCCCGGACAGCTCTACGGAATCCATAGCCCACAGTTTCATGCCAACCAGCCCGCGAACTTCAAATTTTCTTGAATTGATCATGGTTATGTACAGATCTTCCAGCACGCAGCTGACATCGACCTTATCACCGGCAAGTATGCCATCCATATTGATGGATTCCTCAAATGGAACATCACCCTCATAGGTTTCAAACCGAACATCTTCACCAACTGTCTGATACAGGACTTTAAATACAACTGTTCCTGATATCCGCACCTTATTCTCCAATGTCTCTACATCATCTAAAAGGACATTTCCTGTACTTGCAATGATCCGTTCCATATCGTCTTTTGCATCCGGTACATTAAAATCATCATTGATAGTAAACTGCGAATACTTAGAAGTCTTTAAAATCGTTGTACTGAGTTTATTTTTTACAAGTTCCATATGATACCCCCATACTATTTTCTAATTTTTAAATACAACCGGTGTCGTTGTCCGTGCGATCCGAAGAACTATATATGGATACGATACCGTATCCTTACTTACTGCATCTGATGGTGTCGCCGTCTGCCTAAGAACCGATTCGATGTAAATAGCATTTTCATCCATATACATCTTATCTACAACCACGCCAACATCATCCCGATTCTGCCTGCCGCTGCAAATCACAATATATGTGTAAGTGTTGTTTGAATATGTCAGATTAAACGGTTCTTCTTTTTTACTGTTAATGACGCTCAACAACTCCTCCGGCAGCATGGTGTCGTCACAGATATCGTAAGTCAGCGCTTCACCATCTTCTTTCACCTTATAAAAACTGCATCCAGCAAACAAACTCAGCCCAACTACCACAGTCAACACCCCTGCCAGAATACGCAGCCATCTTTGTCCTCTCATCTCACCGCTCCCTTCACAATGTCATTTTTCGGCTCTATCTTTACCCTTGTCAATCTCTATACCATTATTTATATGTCCTGCTTTGCAAGTCTATGCATGGAAATTTTGCCGGAGCTTTTAGCCTGTCTTTTCTCATTTTTTCTTATTAATTTATATTTCAACTAAAAAAGTCCGGATACAGCATTTCTGCCATATCCGGACTTCCACTAAAATATACATGTTATCTGTTCTGCTTATGTTCTTATCCTATAATTGCCTTGATTTCAGTTTCACTCATTTCGGTTACATCCATGATCTGCTCTAAGGAATAGCCTTTCTTATGCATTTTCAGAATAATATCAGCTCTTTCTTCTGATCTTCCTTCCAACTTTCCTTCTAATCTTCCTTCAGATCTTCCAATGACTTTGCCAGCGGCTTCGCCCTTGGCATATCCCATTTCTTCTACGCCTTCACTCAGATTACACATGATTTTCACCTCATCTCTTATACCGCGTCTGTCTACCGGTATGTCATACTCCTGTTTCATAAGCTTCAATTTTTGTTCTGCTGTCATTGTCTGCGACAATAGTGCTCCTAACAATCGATGCAGTTCATATCTTTCTTCCTTTGGTGGAATCTCCTTTGCCAGACCAATCATCACGATATTTGAAATATCCAGATTGCCCTTCCAGTCCTGATCACCAAGCAGATCATCTTTTACCATATGGATATGACTCAGACTGTTCTCTTTCATATTCATACAGATCCAGATAGAATACACCTGTTTGATCTCGTTATAATCGGAACCGGTAAATTCCCGCTCTTTCTGGGATGACACCAGTCTTGCCGTATAGAAGATTGCCCGATTTAAGATAAAATACTTTGTCGGTTCATTCTTCTGGGCTTCCAAATTAATGATCATTTTCGCCAGTCCATCCCGCATCCGTACATAGAAGATAATATCAAAATATATCTTTCCCTCATCAATTTCGGAACTTTCTGTATTCAGTCCGACAATCCGTTCACCGGTTCTGGCATCCACCGTTTCTTTGTTCGTTAATCCCGGTTCAACCGGAATCTGGCTGATATACGGTTCACCTTCAATCAATGATGCAACCGTATCTGCATCCATACCTTTAAATTCTTCTACTACCCTGATCAGTATATGCGCCAATATGATCTTCTGTCCAAGCAAGCGCTTGGCACTGGCATCATACTGTGCTTTCTGATCAGTTGCCTTGGAGGAATATACAATTTCGTTATCCATGTCCCATCTCCTTTCCCGATAGAACAGAATAACATGCATATTTTAGCTTTGTATATTGCCTCCGTCTCTCCAAGTTTGATTGTAACGGATATCAGAAAGGAAAACAAGTTTAACCATAAAAAAACTCTGCCTGCTATAGATTCATATGTTTCTATGTAAAAAAAAGAGTCGTCAATATGCCAGAGGAAATTAATAAAAGAATTTTCCTATAAATAAATGTCTGAGAATTTGGGCAACTGCTGGTTCATAAATGTGCGAACCGAATAGAAATATTGCGAGTCTTACTGTTTGTATGTGGCCTGAATAAGATGGTATAGCAAATAACAGAAAATCTCCATCAAGTAGTAAGATGAAGTCAGGAAAACAACATATAGGTTCCCGCCATCAACCCACACTGGACAGCCACAGGCAAACTGTTTATAATGGATTGTGTATGCGTATTTGTGCATTTAAGATGGAGAAAATGATATGAATTTAAGGACTTTAAGACTTTTAGAATATAATAAAATAGTAGAAATGCTGACCTCCTACGCGGCATCCCCGATGGCAAAACGAAAATGCGAACGCCTGAAGCCCCGCAGGGATCTGACACTGATCCAGACCCTACAGCAGGAAACAAGAGATGCTCTGATCCGGCTGAATACACAGGGCAACCTATCATTTGCCGGACTCCGTGATATCGGCGCTTCGATCAAGCGGCTGGAGGTTCAGGGAGCACTCGGCATCAAGGAACTGTTAGATATCGGAAGTGTCCTTGATATGGCACTATCCGCCAGACAATATGGCAGCGGCGATGATAACGAGGAAAAAGCACATGACAGCCTCTACTCCCGCTTCATGGAGCTTGTTCCGCTGGAACATTTAAGTCAGGAGATCCACCGCTGTATCCTGTCAGAATCCGAGATCGCAGACGATGCATCGTCCGGTCTGAAGGCAGTCAGACGGAACAAAAAACTGACAAATGAAAAGTTACATAACCAGTTGAACAAACTTGTAACCGACCAGAGCAAGCAGACGATGTTTCAGGATAACCTGATCACGATGCGTAACGGAAGATACTGTATCCCGGTAAAACAGGAATATAAGAACAGCTTTCCGGGTATGATCCACGACCAGTCTTCCAGTGGAAATACTGTATTTATCGAACCTCTTGCGGTAGTTAATCTGAATAACCAGTTAAAAGAGCTGGATAATCAGGAGCTGGCAGAGATCGAAAAGATTCTTGAGAACCTGTCGGCACGGGCAGCATCTGAATACGAAAATATAAAATTTGATTTCGAGACATTGACCGATCTGGACTTTATATTTGCCAGAGCGAATTTTGCAAGATCCTATAAGGGAACCGAGCCGATCTTCAATACGGACGGCATTGTGGATATCAAGCAGGGCCGCCACCCACTTTTAGACAAACATACCGTTGTTCCGGTCGACATCAGACTGGGTGAGGACTACAACCTGCTGATCATTACCGGTCCGAATACCGGTGGTAAGACCGTATCCTTAAAAACACTGGGTCTGTTTACTCTGATGGGACAGTCCGGACTTCATATTCCGGCACTGGATGGTTCCAGACTGAATGTATTTGATGATGTATTTGCCGATATCGGAGATGAACAGAGCATCGAGCAGAGTCTCTCGACCTTCTCCTCCCACATGAGTAATGTCGTATATATCATGAACCATGTGACACCGAATACGCTGTGCCTTTTCGATGAGCTTGGCGGTGGAACCGATCCGGTCGAGGGTGCTGCACTTGCAATCGCGATCTTAAGCAGCTTAAACGATCAGGACATCCGCTGCATGGCGACCACACACTACAGCGAACTGAAGTTATTTGCCATGTCGACTCCGGGCGTTCAGAATGCAAGCTGCGAATTCGATGTAGCAACACTGATGCCAACCTACCGGCTCATTATCGGTATTCCCGGCAAATCAAATGCATTTGCAATATCGAAGAAATTAGGTTTGTCCGACGATATTATTGAACGGGCAAAGACAAATATCGACAGCAACAAAGTTGATTTTGAAACACTGCTGTCCGATCTGGAAAACAGCCGAAAAGAGATTGAACGCGACAAAGCGGAGATCGCACGGTTCAAGGAAGAAGCCAGACAGCTTCAGGAACGCGCAAAGGCAAAGGATGATGAACTCTCTGCCAAGAAAGCTCAGATCCTAGCGGATGCAAGAGAAGAAGCGGCTGATATTCTGGAAGAAGCAAAGGAAATGGCGGATTCAGCCATTAAGAAATATAACAAATGGACAACAAATCCTCATAAGGCAGATGCGAGCACGATGGAGAATGAGCGAAAAAAGCTCCGTACCAAGATGGACGATTACCGGAAGATGACACCGGAAAAACGCAAATCCATGACCTCCCATCATACGGCAAAGGATTTCAAGGCCGGAGACACCGTGCATGTTATCAGCATGGATACAACAGGAACGGTTACTGCTCCTGCTGATTCAAAGGGAAATATCAAAGTTCAGATGGGCATCTTAAGCTCTCTGCTTCCTGCTTCTGATCTTGTGATCATCGAGACACCAAAGCAGAACAACGCTCAGGTATCGATCAACAATAAACGTGGAATGGGCAAGGCTTTAAATATTCAGCCGGAGATTAATGTACTCGGCATGACTGTAGCTGAAGCTACCTCATTAGTCGACCGTTATCTTGATGATGCCATGATGGCTCACCTGCACAAGGTAAGGATCATCCATGGAAAAGGCACCGGAGCACTCCGGAAAGGAATCCATGACTATCTGCGCAAGCAGTCATACGTCAAATCCTTCCGTCTGGGTGAATACGGTGAGGGTGAAGCCGGCGTTACGATCGTAGAATTATAAAACACACAACAACAAGGAGAACTATATGGACAAAGAAAAAATATTGATCGTTGACGATGACGAAAACATCGCCGAACTGATCTCCCTTTATCTGAATAAAGAATGTTATGAAACACAGATTGCCGCAGACGGAACTTCTGCCCTGGAAGCATTTGTCGAATTTGCGCCAAATCTCATCCTCTTAGATGTCATGCTTCCGGGCATGGATGGATATCAGGTATGTACCGAAATCAGAAAGCAGTCAAATGTACCGATCATCATGTTATCTGCAAAAGGTGAAGTATTCGATAAGGTTCTCGGACTTAAGATCGGTGCTGACGATTACATCGTAAAACCTTTCGATTCTAACGAACTGGTTGCCCGTGTCGGTGCATTGCTCCGCCGCTGCAACTCACGGACAGATAACTCCCAGAACTATAATCCGACAAATGCCGATCATATCGGCACCTATGTCGAGTATGATAATCTGGTCGTTAATATTTCAAATTATACAGTTACATTAGAGGGCAAAAATCTGGAAATGCCGCCAAAAGAACTGGAACTGCTGTATTTTCTTGCAAGCCGTCCAAATCAGGTATTTACCAGAGAACAGCTTCTGGACAAATTATGGGGCTACGAATATGTCGGCGACACCAGAACCGTCGATGTGCACATCAAGCGTCTTCGTGAAAAACTGACAGACAAATATAACTGGTCTATTTTCACAGTATGGGGAATCGGTTACAAATTTGAGGTTAAATAACCATGAAAAAAACCATTTTTGATAAGATTGTTGTTGGCTTTGTCCTGCTGGTCATTGCTATCTTCAGTGTTCTTGCGTTGTACACTGTCCATATGACTCAGTCAAGGCTTCTTAACAATACAGAGAAAAATCTGAATACCGAGAGTAAACTGATCATCGACACAACGATTCATGATTACCTGAATAATACGATCGATCAGTATACTTTCTTTGATCGATTGGATGATCATGCCGATACGATGAATGCTGAAATCTGGTTTTCCACACCGGACAATAATATTATTTATTGCTCAAATAAAGACAGTGTGGCTGCAAAGGATCTGATCATAACCGATTTTTATGAGCGTACGGAATTATTTACCAAAACGATCAAAACCGGAACCTTGAACGGATGCTTTAACACTAAAACGCTGAGTATCAGTACTCCGGTTTATCAGGATAATACATACGCAGGTTTATTATCGATCCACTTATCCCTGCAGTTCATTAAAGATATTGCGCAGAAAACATTTGCATCCACTTACATGCCGTTTCTCGTCATCGTTGTATTATCTCTAATCGCCCTTATGCTGATCTCGAATAGCACCTTAAAACCGATTCGTGAAATTATCGCAACATCCAAACAATATGCTGCGGGTAATTTTAATGCTAGAATCGATGTCCATACGGATAATGAATTTGGCGAACTGGCACGATATATGGAGGAAATGGCAGACGAACTGAGCCGGTCAAATGAATACCGAAGATCATTTATCTCTAATATCTCCCACGACTTCCGTTCCCCTCTGACCTCCATCAAGGGATATATCGAAGCCATGATCGACGGAACGATTCCGCCGGATAAGCACGAGAAATATCTCCAGATCGTTCTGAGCGAAACTATGCGTCTTACCAAACTGACACAAGGGCTTCTGGAACTTAACAACTTTGATTCCTTTGACCTTCAGCTTGATAAATCGAATTTTGATATCAAGAGCATCATTCTTCCTACGATCAACACCTTTGAAGGCCGTTGTCAGGACAAAGGCATTTATCTGCACGCGATCTTCCATACCGACAATACCATTGTCTATGCCGATCGAACAAGAATCCAGCAGGTTATCTATAATCTGGTTGATAATGCGATCAAATTCACCCCGGAGGGTCGCCAGATCACGGTTCAGGTCACGGAAAAATCTGATAAAGTCTATGTCAGTGTCAAGGATGAGGGTGTGGGAATTCCACCGGAATCGATCAAGAAAGTTTTCGACCGTTTCTATAAGACGGATCCGAGCCGCGGAAAGGATAAGACCGGAACCGGTCTCGGACTTGCTATCACAAAAGAGATCATCAAAGCGCACGGCGAGAACATTACCCTCACCAGTAAGGTTGGCGAGGGAAGTGAATTCATCTTCTCTCTCCCTATGCAGAAGGAAATGCAGGTTCCGATCAAAGCCGTGCATGTGAAGAAGGAAGAAGCCGATACACAATATATCTCCAATGGAAAGTTCCGTATTAAGAAGGACTAACCAAAGCCCCACCCGTTCTTGCCACTATGCTGGGTAGGAATTGAAACATCAGTGAAACTTTCGTTATGAGGTTTGCACTAGCTGTCAGCATCAAGCCCTTGTTTGAGCCTTATAAGGCGAGTTTGGGCGACTGCTGACAAATCAGCGTGCGAACCGAATAGAAAGTGTAGCGAGTTTCAACTCCTACCCAGCATAGTGGCAAGAGCGGGTGGGGCTTTATTTTATGTCTTACTCATAATGTCTCCATTAATAGGAGGCATTATTTATATCTCTCTGCCATCTCATTTACAGCATTGCGGATGCGTTCACGGAGATCTGCAGGCTCTATGACTTCCACGCTGGTTCCGTACTGCATCGCCCAGTGGAACATGGCATTCTGGCTGCAGGTCACACGGATAAATGCCTTATTGGCATCTGCCTCAGGATTAAAGTTATCTGGATAATTGTTCTGAACAAATTTTGGTGACAACACTTCAAAGTTCTTATCAAACCAGTCTACAATATCACCCATATTCCCTTTCTGAACCTTTAATACAATCGTAGCTGCGGAATCACTGAACATGTAGAGATGTTCCGCCATATGCTGTGGCAGATTCAGTCCATGCTCCATCCCTTTTACCAGACTTTTATCCTTGACCTTTTCATCCAGTATCTCAATCTCCGTCATACGGTCGATCCGGTAATTCGACAGATTGTCATATTTATCATAATTGCAGATCAGATAATATTTGCCCTCATTTGCAACCATCTGATATGGATTTACAATATACTTCGTATCCTTTCTTGGATGAAGATGTTTATCGATACCATAGGTGTTATAGAGAAATGCAACCTTCTTGCCCTCACTGATCGCATCATCGATCATCTCAACATTTAACATGGTCTGACGGTTATCGGTATGTGATAACCCCGGCAGATTGCACACATGCTGTACCTTCGCACTGAAATACACATTCGAAAGCCCCTTGATCTTCTCGATCAGCTCCTGTGCCTGATTTCTCGGTATCGTCTTTGAAAATAAGATACTGTCGATCAGCATTCGAAGTTCTGCATCATCAAATTCGTGATTGTAATACCAGTCCTTTGTCAGGATCTCGGTCTCTCCGTTTTTATTTTCACGTTCAATCTCCGTACATTCCAGATTATAACCAAAATCCACCAGATTCATCAGATTGCTCTTGACAGATTTCCGGTCAACCTTCATTCCATATTCGGTTTCCAGTTTCTTTATGATATCCTTCTGATCCATTGTATGTTCGGAATCCGTGTATTTCCGAAGAATCTCAAGGATACAGATATTCATCATTTTCTTTCCATCTACCATGTATGTACTCATAAATACTCCTTTTTACCACTCATAATGGTGAAGCTGTCCCTTCGTCTCAAGCTCCGGAAAACCCTGCTGTCTGAGTGCCTCATATAACACGATTGCTACAGAATTTGCCAGATTCAGGGAACGGATCTCCGGGAACATCGGAATCCTGACTGCTGTTTCCTTATAGTCTAACAGAATTTCCTCCGGGATTCCCGCGCTCTCTTTTCCGAACATGATATAGGCATCTTCCTCATAGTTTACATCCGTATATTTCTGTTTAGATTTGGTCGTTGCCATATAGATCTTTGCGCCCGGATTCTTTTTAAGAAAATCATTAAAATCATCATAGATCGTTACATCTAATTTGTCCCAATAGTCCAAACCTGCACGCTTTAACTGCTTCTCGTTGATCTGAAAACCCAGAGGCTCGATCAAATGAAGTCTTGCACCTGCTGCCACACAGGTACGTCCTATATTTCCTGTATTTGCCGGCATCTCCGGCTCATGAAGTACGATATTTAACATGTTTTTCTCCTTTTTTATATAGCTGTATATTCGTAAGCATCGCTCACTTCTTAACCAAGCTTATATCCTTCATTTTTTACAATTTTAAAAATATCTCGGTTAAATCTCGGTTAAATCTCGGTTAAATTGTCTCGACAACACTAATTATCAAACAAATTATTTGGGTTAAAATCAGGATTTTAACCAAGCCCTACTTAAGTATCCAATTAGATATTTGTTGATTATCCGAATCTAATTGTATAATATTGCTCTTTTTCATTGCTGTTAGAATATTATGAATCTTATTTTCCTTCTGTTTATCAGACAAAGAATCCGGTAATTTTTCCCACAATAATAACTTAATATCTCTACGTTTTGCCTTATGATATTTTTTCAAATACTCAACAATCAAATCTTTATAATATTTGTCATTAAATCCTTTATTCTTGATATAGCCTGCACTATCATCCATACTTTTTGATGCTGACGCTGATAAAAACAAACTTGTAATTCTTCCCTCAACCAATTTTGCAGCTCTTAATTTATCTACATCCGCTTTATCAAGTGAAAGTCCCTTCTGAACTCGATCCAAAAGAAATACCGTCTGTAAATCCAGGTCCTGATGATCATATAATATATGCATGTAATTATCATCTAATATTTTTCCATAAACAGTAACCTCAACCTGAGTTCCTGATGAAATATTATAATCTGGCATAGGAAAATATTTCGCTTTTTGAATATTAAATGCTCTTCTGATACCTAAAGTTGCAGTATCAATCATATGAAACACAACCATCGATTCAGCTAATAACTGATTTCTGTAAAATGGTGGATTATAGCTCACTTCCAATACATTTTCAATCTTTTGCGGAATAAAATCTCCAGGGTTTGTAAATTTAATTTTATCCTCAAATTCATTTACATATATTCTCCCACCAAGTTGATAATTTGTGTGTGCAATACAATTATTTAACAACTCTCGAATAAGCCAACTGTTATATTGTTCCGTTTCCATAGGAAAAAGGGTCAATTGATTCGGCATATATCTGTATGTAAGATTACGCACCTTCGAAAACACCTTATCTACAACATTTATAAATGGTATCTTAAATATTTCATAATCCTTATCACTTCCATCCGCACCATATAATCTCCACATAATACTTGGAGCAGATGTCATTAAATAATCATAATCTGCTGACCCAAGTAACAACATGCCAGCATTCGTAACCTTACCACCAATCAATAACTTTACTTTCGTCAAGAACTCTTCATCTGTCATTTCATCGACTTCTTTTGATATGTGTTCCTGATTCATTTTCTCTTTATACTTTTCTCTAGCCAAATTAATAGCCGTTTTATCTAAATTATCAATAGTGGCTACTTCAATCACCTGTTTTGACCAGTCTTTTCTTTCCTGTGATCGAATTGCATCAATCTTATATTGTTTTAATGGAACAAGACTCTCACCCGAACGCTCATAATAATTGGTACGCCAATCTGTAGGAATACCCGTTGCTGCGGCTGGAACTTTAAACATTAACACCCTTAATCTTTTACCATTTACAATAGGAAATATCTCTTTAATTTCATAAAAAGTCATTCCATTTGTAATATCTCTTGATATCTCATACTTAAATTTTTCAAGAAGACTCTGTTCCCCCTGCTTGTATGCAGTTCCAACAACATGTTTTATCTTATCTCGTTCACTTACACCAAAAATTAGCCATCCGTACTGTTGCTGCTTCAGATTAGCCTCATTACTTAATGCTGAAAAATATCTTCCTATTTTATCCGTATCATAATTACTTTTTGCTTCTTTAAATTCAACCGTTTCATACTCCCAACGTTCCATCAAGTTCTCAAGTATTTCATAGTATTCAATATCTTTAACATTCTTCTCATAATGAAAAAAAGCCATTTCACCTTTAACCCCCTATTACAAATTTTCACATTCTTCCCTTATGATAATACCACAACAAGTGGTCAAAACCATTTCTACTAATTTTTTCATCTGCTGCATTCCTAATCATATCAACAGCATTTCTATACTGCTTATAATCACGGAGATCATACCGCTCAGTAATATTAAAATAAACCAAATACATTGGTAAAACTGTTCTTAAAATATTATCATATATTGAATAATTATCCTGATATTCTGTATTTTCAAATAAATAAAAGCATGCGTAATGACAAAATTTACTCGCAAAGGACAAATTTGTTCTTGCCCTAAACTTGGCAGATGTTACTCTTGCAATTTCATGAACTAACTTCATGTCTTCATATTCCGGATTTCTCAAACATTCAATCAGTTCTGAACAATCAAATGCGCAAATACGCCTTACTATTTCTGTTCTTCCACATTTATCAGCATTCAAATGTGTACTGTTTTCTCTATCTACAGCCTCAACTGCACCTTTTATTAATTCCTCATAAGTATAATTTACTTCTTTATTTTTAATTAGAACACTTTTCAACATGGTCATCCAGTATGCTGATGAGCCACCATATACAAGTTGATTCTTTCTATCAAATTTAGGTCCCGCCGATATATCTGTTGATTTTATATAGGCAGAATCATTACGTATCATAGCCTCTACAATAGCGACATTATCCGTTGTTAATTTAACAAGTTTTTTGTTATTATAAGTAACCTCTTCAAACATTTTTGTCTTTGCAATTCTAAGCTCTTTTTGAATAATATTACCCATACTATATTTCTCCTTTATATCCCCATATAGGCTATATGGCTAGTCTTAAATATATTGTGAACTAAACTATGGTGTCAAAAAGCTTTCCTCTCCATCGTGGATGATCACGCGATCATGTCCGATTGTTGTTCTGCCGATCACAGCAGCTTCAAATCCGGCTTCATACAGACGATCGCTTAACAATCCACCATCTGCCGTGACAAATAATGCCGCTCCGCATCCATCGATCCGGTATGGATCATCCCCGGTAAATTCACAGATCTCGATGGTTTCTTGCATGATCGGTATATGGTCATGGCTAATCCGAAGCCCGACATTTCCAGCCTCTGCCAGTTCCCATAATGCGCCATATACTCCTTCTGTTGAGATGTGGCGTACGTATATACTGCCACATGCCATCGCAATATCTCCTTGATCCTTCACAAGTAATAACCGGTCAAATTGCTCTGCTGTGCGAAGGTATTCCTCAGAATATCTGGTCAGAAGCTCTTCTTTTCTTTCCCTGACCCGAAGCAGGGTTCCAAGGATGCCGGCCTGTCCACACATAACGATATCCATATCCGGCTTGATCTTTGCATTTTTCTCGCCCTGCGATATCCTTCGTCCATACATCGTTACAGTTACCGCAGGCTCCTTGAATATCCCGCTGATCGCGGTATCTCCATACACAACATCCATGTGAAACTCCTTCGCAAGATCAGAAAGCTCCCGCAGAATCTTTTTCATACGCTTCTCATCATTTTCCGGCATCATGACCGTATCTGTAAGTGCAAATGGCTGATACCCGCCAAGCCGTAATTTATTATATTGTTTGATAACATCCGAAGTCACCGTCCCCAGTGCATTTGCAAGGCAGAGCCCTTCCGTTACTGCAAGCTCACTATCCAACAACACAAGCCGGCTATAGTCATCTCCTATGCCGGCTTGTGTTATGTCAGAATGTTCCTGTTTATTCAACGATCTTAAGATTGACCGCTTCTGCTGTATAAATCGAAACTTTTCTTTATTCATCCCTGATACCTTTTAGAATGCATATGCAAGCATACCGATTACCATAGCTGCTACCAGGATTCCAACTATAATTGCGGATGCTACCTTTTTACCCTTTGAACTGCTTAAATTGATCATTTCCCATTTCTCCTTTATATTTTAAACTTATAATTTTCTGATATTACCTGCCCACACATCAGATCTTTTTCCGTCTTATGCAGGACATCATGTATAGATTAACGCTGAATTTTCACTTTGTCCAGATATAATAGCATTATTTTATAGCAATTTAGCATTTGTGCCAGATTCTGCCAACTGCTTATTCCGTTACATTTGCCGATGGGCACACACGGTTCAGCGCGCATTCGGCACATTTTGGTCGTCTGGCGATACAGATCGTTCTTCCAAGTGTAATGATCTGAATATTATATAAGATCCACTGTTCCTTTGGAAGCTTTTCCATAAGCTCATGCTCGATCTTCACCGGATCATCACTATCTGTCAGCCCAAGCAGCCTGGAAATACGTTTTACATGTGTATCAACGACGATACTTGGCTCGTGGTAGATATTGCCACGAATCACATTTGCGGTCTTTCTTCCAACACCGTCTAATTTCGTCAGGCTCTCGATATCACTCGGCACTTCTCCGCCATATTCACTGATGAGCTTCTTTGCACAGCCAATTATATTCTTCGCTTTATTCTTATAAAATCCGGTCGAGTAAATATCCTTTTCCAGTTCCTTGATATCTGCATCGGCAAATGCCTGCAAGGTCGGATATTTCACGAACAGATCTTTTGTTACGATGTTTACTCTGGCATCTGTACATTGTGCCGACAGCATCGTTGCGATCAGAAGCTGCCATGCATTTTCATGATTCAGATAACACTTGTAATCAGTTCCGTATGTCTCATTCAAGATCCGGCAGATCTCAGCGACCTGCTGCTTTTCTTTTTTTGTCATGCTACATTACTCCTGTTTTCCTGCCAGATAGTTGATAAACTGCTGTGCTGTACGGCCGGAGATTCCACCATGCGACAGCTCCCATTTGTTTGCTTCCGCACACAGTTCTTCCTCTGTCATATGAATGCCGTTCTTCTCTGCCAGACCTACAACGATCTGGAAATATTCCTTCTGTGACGGCTTGCTATAATTGATCGTAACACCAAAACGATTGACCAGTGACAGCTTCTCCTGCATTGTATCGCTCTTGTGCATACCATTGTTATTCTCAAGATCGGTACGATCTGTCCATGTCTCACGGATCAGATGACGACGGTTCGATGTTGCATAGATCAGGACATTATCCGGTTTGATCTCCAGACCGCCTTCGATGACTGCCTTCAGATATTTGTATTCTGTCTCGAATTCCTCAAAGGACAGGTCATCCATGTAAATGATGAATCGATAGTTTCGATTCTTGATCTGGGAAATAACCTGTGACAGATCCTGAAACTGATGCTTATAAATCTCGATCATACGAAGTCCCTGATCGTAATATTCATTTATGATCGCCTTGATCGTTGTTGACTTTCCGGTTCCGCTGTCGCCAAATAACAGCGCATTATTTGCCTTACGTCCTGCAACAAAGGCTTCTGTGTTCTCCACGATCTTCTGTTTCTGGATCTCATATCCGATCAGATCATCCAGACGAACATCCTCTGTGTTATTGATCGGAACAAACTGCATATCTCCATTTGTCGGATGAACGATACGGAATGCCTTGTTCAGTCCGAACATTCCAACACCATATGCCTTATAGAAATCCGTCACGATCTTGAAGATATCATTTTCATCCTTTGCCCCTTCGATCGCACGGCTGATATCCTGTACCTTTGTGCTGACATTCTTATTATACATACGTTCTTTCTTGCCGATGGCTTTATAATTATTCACGATCGTGAAGCAGTCAATATCCAACGCTTCCTCGATCTCAGAGAAATCAAAATCAAACAGCTTCTTGAAGATCTTGAAATCATTTTTTGCAAAATAATTAACGGTTCCGTCATTAGCACCCACTTTTTCACTCGTCATAGAGAATGAATTCTCATTTGTGATAAGGATAAATGCCAGATAATTGTGCCACAGATTTGTGTCAAATCCATAATCGGTAGCAAGATCCAGCAACCGCTTGATCTGGTCGTAGATCCTTGCAACCAGCTCCGCATTCGGACAGTCTCCGCGATCAAAATCCTCAAATATCCCGGACAGCTTCATCAGAATACTGTTTTCACCCAGATTTCTATATAATACTAATTTCGCTATATCTCTGTACATCTTAAATTATCCTTCTTTCTTCATTTGTCTATATAAACAGGCATTTGCCCTGTTTTATCCAGCTCGTTTCTCTCAGGCATTTTCCTTGCTTCTTTTCTCTTTCATGCGTCTGGACTGTCGTCTCTGCTGCCGCTTCCGGGGTTTCTCCCTCCAGCGATCATCCGACGAAGCGTAAGGTTCTCCGTACTTTTCCCATGCGACTCCCTTTTCCCGCAATCTCATAAGTACGAATTCCTTCACCAGTGCATATAAGACAGAGGATAATGGTACAAATATCAGCATACCGAGAATTCCCATCAGATCTCCGCCAATGATAACGGCAACCAACACCCATATAGATGGAAGTCCGACGGACCCGCCCACCACATGCGGATAGATCAGATTTCCCTCGACCTGCTGCAATACGATAAACAGGATCAGAAATACCAATACCTTCTTCGGATCGTCAACCAGAATGAGAAATGCACCGACACCACATCCAATAAATGCACCAAAGACCGGAATCAATGCCGTTACCACAATCGTAACACTGACCGTCAGTGCATATGGAATACTAAGGACGCTCATGGATACAAAGAACATCAAGCCCAGAATACATGCCTCCAGACACTGTCCGGTTATAAAATTTGCAAATGTCTCATCTGCCATAACGCAGGTCTTGATGATCTTATCTGCTGTTTTCTCTTTAAATAACGCATATATCAGACCCTTTGTCTGACGCTTCAAGTTCTCCTTCTGTGCCAGAATATAGATTGCGAAAAATAATCCAACCACAAAATCGACTATACCGCTGACAACAGAGGTTGCAAAATTAAATGTTGATGACAACAGGCTTCCGCTTCCATTCTTTATCAGATTGATCGCACTCTCACTCACCTTATCCCATGCAATATCAATCTCCATGATCCGGTCAACGATATCCGGATACCCCGCTGCCAGATTCACCGCCCAATTCTTAATTGCCTCCATCGTAGACGGGAACTGCTGTCCGATCGCTGTAACTGTCCGGCTGACCTCCGGTATCAGCATCGTGATCACAAAAGCAATCACCAAAACGACGCAGATAATGGAAAGCACCATACAGACCGGTCTCCGGAACCGATACCATCTACTTTTTTCATTTCGGAATAACAGATTTTCAAATCCCTTCATCGGCACATTCAGAATGAACGCAATCGCAAATCCAATCACGAACGGCATAAGCAACCCGATGATCCATGTACCGCAGGCATAGATTTTATCAAAACGAAATACGCAAAATACGACTAATACAGTTATAATGATCAGTTTTATGAGCTTTTTCATATTCGAATTATTCAGTTCCAAATTCAATTTCCTCTGCTTTCTTTTTACATTTTTTTGAGCAGGCACATAGAACGTGTCTGCTCAATCATGCCAAGACCATTTATTCCGGCAGATTAATGTTTCCAAATACATCACCTATGGAATAGGTCATATTCTCTTTTGGTTTATAAGCATTCATAATCGGAGCCATGATCTTCTCAAACTTCTCCCTGTCCTTTGAAAGAACGAATACTTCTGCTGTATTTCTGGCATCCCACAATGCATCATGCTCTTTTCCCTGAAAATCTTCTCCCAGATAGAATACCGCATCTGACAGTGCCAGTCTTCTTCTGGTTCCAAGCATACGTGCAAATTCCTTCTGGAAATCCTTCCATTTGGATGCAAGCTTCTGTGCATCCGGGTTATTGTAGGATTTTAACTTGCGTTCCCGGTTGAACTGCCGCAGATCATTCTCACTCCATGCATAGATCACATCCGCGCTTAAGCCCCATGCAATGAACCGATCCATCGCAATCGCAAAATCCGGTGCATCGTCTACCATCTCATTTGTGATCCCGGTAAGATTTGTTATTCTGGATGTCACAGGCGTAATTCCCGGCTTTACATAAGTCTTGAATGAATCAATCTCCTTATATGTATCGTCCAGCTTAACAGCTCCTATTTCAATTATTTCATTTTTGCAAATTTTTAATTCATCGGGATGAGAATTATCGATCTGATTCATCTCAAAATCCACAAATATATACTCCATGTGTCACAACCTTCCTACAGCTGTCTTCCGGATGAAAGCCACCTGCCGAACATGGCTTCCACCATCACAATCTTACCTTAAAGCATACCATTCACAGTCAAAAATGTCTATCTTTTTCTTAGTGGAGATTTTCTGTAAATGCCCTGTTAAAAATTGTAGCTGTCTCGGCTTTATTTACCGTAACTTAAAAGATTTCGGATAAATAAAGCTGGGACAGCTACAGTTTTTTACAGGATATCTATTCTCCATAGCCAAAAACATTATTCATTATAGCTATTTCCTACCTGTTTTTTACACATATGAATCGCCACAAGTATAAACGGCAATGAAAATACCCCTGACAGTACATCGGAGATTCCCTGTGTAAGAGCCACGCCTGTTTCCTGAAAACACATTGGAAGAAGCCAGATCAATGGCAGGAAAAAGATTCCCTGTCTGGTGGATGATATGAGAATGGCTTTTCCGATCTCCCCTATTGCCTGAAATAACATACCGCTGACCAGGCACACCGCCATAAATGGCAATGATACCGCATGCATCCGAAGGGAAAGCACGCCCAGATCAAGTGCTGCATTTTCACCAAATAACGAGATGATCGGAGATGCAAATATCCACACAAGAACACCTGCAACAGCCGATGCGATGATCTGGCTTAGAAGTGTAAACGTGATTGCCTTTTTTACCCGGTCATTTTCCTTTGCCCCATAGTTGTAGCCAACCACCGGCGCAAATCCCTGACCATAGCCAACCATAACAGCAAACAATATGGCAAATACTTTATTCGATACCGATATTGCAGCAACCACATCATCCCCATATTCTCTCGCCGCCCGGTTCAGCAGGATCGTTGCTACGCAGACCAGCCCCTGACGGAAGAAAGACGGAATACCTGTTCTCGTAATATCGGCTGCCGTCTGCCTGAACGGCTTCCCTTTCTGCCCCCTGAATCCGATCACGCTTTTCCCGCTCAACATTACGATCAACATAATAGCAAGGCTTACGCTCTGCCCACAAAATGTCGCAATTCCAGCTCCGCGGATTCCAAGCTCCAAACCCGACACCAGAATCGGATCTAAAACTGCATTTAAGACAGCACCGCTTCCAATTCCAACTAACGCCCAGACGGGCATTCCTTCCGCCCGCAGAACATTGTTGAGTACATACGACACACACATGACCGGAGCTGTAAGCAAGATCCAGAATCCATAGTCTAATGCAAATGTCTCGATCGTATCCGTCGATCCCAGAAAATCAACCAGCGGTTTCTGCCACAGGAAACCTGCTCCCATCAATATAAGCCCGGCAATCAGAGACATTAAAACCGCAACCAGTGCATCTCTGCCTGCCTCCTGTTCCTTCTGCTCGCCTAAAAATCGGGATATTCTGCTACCTGCACCCATGCCAAATGTATACCCTACCGCCTGTATCATGGCAAGCACCGAAAATAAAACCCCAACTGCCGCAACTGCACTGTTTCCAAGATCTGAAACAAAATACATATCCACGATATTGTATGTCGTTCCGGCAAGCATACTGACAACGGTCGAACAGGACAGCCGCAGAATAAGAGAAGGCACAGGAGTCTGTGTCATTTTCACATGATTCTCCTGTGCCTTATCCTTCGTATTGTCAGTTTTACCTTGAACACTATTATTTTTCATATGCAGACATCCTGCCTTATAGCCGTAGTAAGAAACCGACAAATAAATATTTCTGTATCCATCCAAACTCTGATACCAAAATCATAACAATCTTTTATATCATCCGGATATTGATGCATTATTTCAGAAATTCAGCCACTTCCTCGATCTTATTCTGTGCATCATACACGCCCAGATCGTACATTGCCTGAATCTTCTTATCATCCTTTTCCGTTCTTGATATATCGATCTGTACACTCGGACGGATAATAAGAACCTCGCCCTTCTGTTCCAGTTCAGCCAGCTTCTCCAATGTCTTATTATAATACAAATGCCTCATGGCTATTCGTTTCACATACTCCGGATATTCCTTATACCGGATTGCTTCCAGCTTCAACATGCTGTCTTCTTCCTTGACATAGCCTTCCGGTCTGGTTAAAACTACGATATCTTTTCGATATCCCATTCTCCGGAACTGGAAGATTGGAATGCTGTCTGCCGTTCCGCCATCCAATAACTTCTTGCCATCTACTTCTACAATCTGTGACACGATCGGAAGTGATGCTGATGCACGAAGCTTGTCCATATCCTTTCGAAGATCCGTACATTCCAGATACTCCGGCTGCCCGGTTTCTACATTTGTACAGCATACATAAAATCTCGTTGGATTCTCCTCAAATGCATCATAATCGAATTTGTATAATTCATTTGGTAGCCGATCATAACAAAAATCAACTCCAAATAAATTTCCCGTTTTCAACAATGACTTCAAACTCATATATTCCTTATTGTTTCGGTATTCCAAACTGTATGCAATATTTCTTCCACGCTGCTTGGACAAAAAGGATGCTCCATGAATAGCTCCCGCCGATACGCCGATCACGCCATCCACTGTAATATTATGATCTAAAAATACATCCAGTACGCCAGCAGTATAGATGCCACGCATGCCACCGCCTTCTAAAACCAATCCTGTCTTTGTCATATATCTTCAACTTCCTTTCAAAACGAATTTGCCATCTTTTGTTTTTACTATGATAACGCAAATCTGGATTTTAGCAAGAGGAATTTTGTGGATTATAATATTACATAAAAAACAACATCAACATGCTAGCCATAAGACTACCTTCGGATAATCTTATTTTTAACACATTGATGTTGCTTTTATATGTTCTCTATTCGATTATTTATTACTTATTCTTCACCCAGATATTTGTCGATGCTGACTAACTTTACACAAAGAACAAAGATCTTTGAAGCTGCTTCCATCTCCTCAACAGATGGGAAGGATGGTGCGATACGGATATTGCTGTCTTTTGGATCTTTACCGTATGGATATGTTGCACCTGCGCCTGTCAGAACAACTCCTGCATCCTTACACATTGCTACGATCTTCTTTGCACAGCCCTCTAATGCATCAAATGAAATGAAATATCCACCAACCGGTCTAATCCATGAACCGATCTCAAGTCCTGCAAGCTCCTTATCGAATTCATTCAGAACTGCTTCAAACTTTGGTCTTAAGATATCTGCATGCTTCTCCATATGAGCCTTTATGCCATCGATATTCTTAAAGAATCTTGTATGACGAAGCTGGTTGATCTTATCATGTCCGATTGTCTGAACAGTAAGCTGCTTCTTGATAAATTCAACATTTCTCGGAGATGTTGCAAGTGCTGCTACACCGGAGCCAGGGAATGTAATCTTGGAAGTAGAGCCAAACATGTATACCATATCCGGATTTCCGGCTTTCTCACATTCATCTATGATATTTAAAATCTTTGCCTGCTTGTCCTTATATAAATGATGGATGCAGTATGCGTTATCCCAGTAGATTCTGAAGTCTTCTGCTGCAGGCTTTAATGCTGCAAAACGTCTTACTACTTCATCTGAATAAACGATTCCTGTTGGATTTGAATACTTTGGTACACACCAGATTCCCTTTACTGCAGGATCGTTATTTACATATTTCTCTACAAGATCCATGTCCGGACCATCCTCTAATAAAGGAATATTGATCATTTCAATTCCGAAGAATTCTGTGATCTTGAAATGTCTGTCATATCCCGGTACAGGACAAAGGAACTTCACCTTGTCCAGCTTACACCATGGAGTAGAACCATTTACACCATGTGTCATGGAACGGGATACTGTATCATACATTACATTTAAGCTGGAGTTACCATATACGATGATATTCTCTTTCTTAACTTCCATCATATCTGCCATAAGCTGACGGCACTCACCGATACCATCCAGATCACCATAGTTTCTGGTATCGTTTCCTAACAAAGTTCTCATATCCGAAGAACTATTGATCTCATCCAACATTCCCATCGACAATGCAAGCTGTGAGAATCCAGGCTTACCTCTTGCCATGTTCAGACTCAGACCTTTTGCCTGTTCTTCCTTATACTCCTCCAAAAGAGCGGCTTTTAAAGTCAATAATTCATCTTTACTCATATCTTTGTATTTCTTCATTCTACATACCTGTGCCTTTCACTTATTCTATTCCGGTTAAATCAGTTATGTCCTGTAAAATTCCTATTAGCTATTTTAAAACATTTTTCAAAAAAGGCAAGCCTATAATTGAAAATTCTTGTCTATTTCGTTTTAAATATCAACTATTTTATTGAATTTTCTTTATTTTATTCAGTTTTTTCTGCAAAAATCGTATTTTTCTCCATTATTTTCATATATGACTTGTTTTCATTAAGTAATATGCAAACAAAATGACACCGGTCAGACTCTTTCCGACCGGTGCCATCTTATATGTATTTACGAATTGATACTTTTATAAACGTTCATCCTAGTATATGGAACTAAAATCCAGATACCACTTTCCAGCTCGCTTATATACATACATTGTGATATCTTCTTCGACATCATCATCTTTGCCTTTTACCTTAATGGTAGCTTCTACACGTGCAACCTGACTGACCTTGATATCGTATTCATCTTCATAGTCTTCCTTCTTATCTTCCAGCTTGCTGCCCTTTAACTTCTTAACCTTCTTGAACTTAACCTTGATACTCTTTACTTTACCAACCTGATTCTCCAGAGCCTCGCCTGAATATTCCATAACGTCGTCTAACTGTTCGATCATATCTTCTTTGTCGATATCATTTTCATCCTTAATATATTTAATGATCTTCTTATCGATCAGCTTATACATCTTCTTACCGCTCTGCTTTTCTACTGCATTTACATAAGCCTTAATAACTGCCTTTGGGCTCTGTTTGCCGTGGCTGGCAATTCCACCGATAATGTTAAAGATCAGAATCAATGCAACAACTGCTGCCGCCGCAATAATAACGATCTTCTTATTATTCACAATCGCATTCTTTACCTTATCAAATCCGCTGCCTGCCGGCTTATTACCCTGTGGCTGCTGTCCATACTGTCCACCATATGCCTGCTGGTTTGGATCATAATACTGCTGTCCGCCGTATGCCTGCTGGTTCGGATCATAATACTGCTGTCCGCCATATGCCTGCTGATTCGGATCATAATACTGCTGTCCGCCGTATGCCTGCTGGTTCGGATCATAATACTGCTGTCCGCCATATGCCTGCTGGTTTGGATCATAATACTGCTGTCCGCCGTATGCCTGCTGATTTGGATTCATATTCTGAGCTGCTCCATCCGGCTGTCCGGCATTCATGCCATTTTGCTGATTTCCATTCATATTCTCGTCCATGTTACTCTCCTTTATAATTCAGACTAAATTTCATCTGACAGCCTCATCTGCCAGATAGCCCATCGATAACACAATATATTCATTATCGACAAAATTTATTCTACCATCTAAAATCTCAACAGACAATATATTTCTAAAATTTTTGCTAAAGAAATGTCACACTTGTATATGCTCCAACCCCCAAATTCAGATACAACATTTCTGCTCTGTCTGGATTTCCACGAAAAAAAGAGATAACATAACTGCTATCTCTCTTTTCTTCGGCAATCTCCTACCAGTCATTCAGGCTCTCCATCTTGTCGAGCTGGTTCTGGATCAGTGAAACTACCATATCTCTTATCTCATAGGTCTTCATATCTGCAAATGTCTCATATGGGATCGGTGGCAGAAAATGAAGCTGTGTAATAACCTTTCGGAAAGATTTTCCTTCGAATGGTTTAAATGAATCATATAATACAACCGGCACGATCGGGCATTTTGCCTTCTGTGCGATCTTGAAGCTTCCCGGCAGGAAACCTCTCAGAGAATTATGGTTATGGTCATATCCGCCTTCCGGGAAAAGAATATATCGTCTTCCCGCTTTGACCTCTGTCGCAACGTCATTAATTACCTGAACCTGCTGCCTGAGATCGGTTTTATCCAGACGCTTTGCCTTTAACAGCTCACACAACTGCGTGACGATAAACAAATGTGATCGCTTCGCATCCATTACATATGTGCATGGCTTTTCATGTACGCTTATAACACCAAGTGCATCGTACTTGCCCTGATGATTTGCAAACATGATATATCCGCCTTCTGTCGGCAGATTCTCCATGCCGGATGCAACCGTCTCGATACGCCCTCTTTTCTTTACATGCTCGATCATAACCTGTGCCATTCTGTAGCATGTCTCCTCATCATATTTCTCACCATGTCTGGCATAATATGACATCTTCGGAACATAATACAAAATCAGAAAAAAACAGGAAATGATCACTATAAAAAATCTAACCATCTACCTAAATCCCCTGAATTTACAACTCTCTGTCCAAAAGTACTGCAATATCCAACAACTGTTTTTTTGATCCGGTGCGATCCGCACCGGATCCGGCCATTTATAAATCTCTACCCGTTACCTTTAATCGCATTAACGCTCTGGAAAGAGATGCTTCTGTCTGTTTGTACTCTTTCAGACTTTCCTTCTGCCTCAAACGCTCTTTCGCACGTTCAAGTGCCTGTTCAGCACGGACTCTGTCGATATCCTCCGGACGCTCTGCAGAATCCACCAGCATCGTTACACGGTTATTTACGATCTGGGCAAATCCTTCCCCGACAACACCAAGGATCTTCTTTCCATCCGGTGTATCAATTCGGATCTCCCCGATACTGGTTGCAATGATCATATTCTCATGGTGAGGAAGGACTGCCATCTCACCATCTTCCAAAGGCAATACAAACTTCGTAACCTTATCATCAAAAAATACTTTATTACTTGATATGACTCTCAGGTAAAATGTATTCATGTCTGTCTGCCTCCTTTATCCTACTGTCCCTTTGCGGCTTTTTCTTTGACTTCTTCGATTCCGCCTACGTTAAAGAATGCCCACTCAGGATATTCATCCATCTCACCGTCTAAGATAGCCTTAAAGCCCTTTACTGTTTCTTTAAGAGGTACATATTTTCCCGGAACACCTGTAAAGTTCTCTGCTACATGGAATGGCTGTGATAAGAACTTCTGCACCTTACGTGCTCTTGTAACCGTAATCTTATCTTCCTCTGATAATTCTTCCATACCAAGAATTGCGATGATATCCTGTAATTCTCTGTATTTCTGAAGAATCTCCTGAACGCCTCTGGCTACATTATAATGTTCTTCGCCGACAACGTCCACCTCCAGAATACGGGAATTGGATTCCAGAGGATCAACAGCAGGATAGATACCCTGTTCTACGATCTTTCTGGAAAGAACGGTTGTCGCATCCAGATGTGCAAATGTAGTTGCCGGAGCCGGATCTGTCAAGTCATCGGCAGGCACATAAACTGCCTGTACGGAAGTAACGGATCCTGATTTTGTAGAAGCGATTCGCTCCTGCAATTCACCAAGCTCATTTGCCAGAGTTGGCTGATAACCAACTGCGGATGGCATACGTCCAAGCAGGGAAGAAACCTCTGATCCCGCCTGTACAAAACGGAAGATATTATCTATAAATAATAACACATCCTGATGATTTACGTCACGGAAATATTCTGCCATCGTAAGTCCTGTTTCCGCAACACGCATTCTTGCTCCAGGTGGCTCGTTCATCTGTCCAAACACTAAGGCTGTCTTGGACAATACCCCTGACTCTTTCATCTCTGTCCAAAGGTCATTACCCTCTCTGGAACGCTCACCGACACCAGTGAAGATAGAATATCCGCCATGCTCTGTTGCTACATTCTGGATCAGCTCCTGGATCAGAACGGTCTTACCTACACCGGCACCACCGAACAGACCAATCTTACCACCTTTGGCATATGGGGCAAGAAGATCGATAACCTTGATACCTGTTTCGAGAATCTCAACAACAGGGCTCTGATCCTCAAATGACGGAGGATCTCTGTGGATGACCCAGTGCTCTGTATCTGCCAGATTCGGTCCACCGTCCAGAGTGTCACCGGTTACATTAAATAATCTGCCAAGGGTATCTGTACCAACCGGAACCTTGATTCCTGATCCTGTCGGAACAACCTCCATATCTCTGGATAAGCCCTCGCTTGCTGCCAGCATGATGCATCTGACGGTATTATTTCCGATGTGCTGTGCAGCTTCCATTATGCATTTCTTTCCATGATTATCAACTTCCAGAGCATCCTTGATGTTTGGTAAATCATTATCCGGAAATTCTACGTCTACAACAGGTCCCATGACCTGTACTATTTTACCGTTTTTCAAAACATCAGACCTCCTATTTCTTATTCTGCAGAGCCTTCGCACCACCAACTACCTCGGTAATCTCCTGCGTGATCGCAGCCTGTCTGGCTCTGTTGTATTTAATACTGAGATCAGCTAACATATCTTTCGCACTTCTGGTTGCAGAATCCATTGCCATCATTCGGGAATTCTGTTCACTACAGAAGGATTCAACCAGTGCTCCATATATGAAACCTGTAATATAATTCGGAACAATTCGATCCATGACCGCTCTCGGAGAAGGTTCAATGATGATCTCCTCATGATAGACATCCGCCTGTGAGATCTTGAAATCTATCTTTCTGAACGGAAGAAGCTGGATCATCTCCGGCTCTGCCGTTACACTATTTATCATCTTCGTATAAATGATATAGACTTCATCGATCTTACCGCTTTCATAGTTTTCCAGCATCTTATCCGCAATAACCCTTGCTCTGTGAAGACTTGGGTTCTGTGCTGTATACTGGAAATGAATATCAACCGGCACATTCTTCCTTGCAAAATAATGTCTTCCCACCTGTCCGACAACATATAATTCGCTGTCCGGGTGATTTGCCAGTTCTTCTTCTGCGATCTTAATGATATTATGGTTATATGCACCTGCCATGCCCTTATCGGCTGTAACCACAATATAACCTCTTTTCGGATTTTCCTTCTTTTCATCGTCTTCATTTTCGAAATAAAGATGATCCATATCAGGAAGATGTCGTAACAGTCGTGCCAGAGAAACCTGTAAAGTATAGAAATACGGTTCCGTATTCTCCAGATCCTTCTTCGCTTTTTTCAGTTTGGAAGAAGAGATCATGTACATGGCATTTGTGATCTTCATTGTATCCTTAATGCTTTTTATTCTGTTTTGGATTTCTTTGGTACTTGCCAATTACTCCACCCTCTTCATAAACTCTTTTCCTGCTTCAAGAATATGTTCTTTCAGATCATCTGTAAGAACCTTTCCTTCTTCAATCTCTTTGATAACATCCGGTTCTGCATCCTTGAAATATGCAAGCATATCCATCTGTGTCTGCTTTACTTTCTTGATATCTACATTTAAGAACAGCTTATTTGTTGCTGCAACCAGTGTAATAACCTGCTCTGCCATACTAAGCGGATGACATAACGGCTGTTTTAACAACTCCATCAGTCCCTTACCATAAGTAAGCTGCTCCTTTGTATTCTCATCCAGATCGGAACTGAACTGGGTAAATACTTCCATCTCACGGAACTGTGCAAGATCGATACGAACGGTACCGGTTGCTTTCTTCATAGCCTTGGTCTGCGCTGCACCACCGACACGGGATACAGACAATCCTACATTTACCGCAGGACGCATACCGGAGAAAAACAGATCACTCTCAAGGAAGATCTGACCATCCGTGATGGAGATAACATTTGTAGGGATGTATGCAGATACATCACCTGCCTGTGTCTCTATAATAGGAAGGGCTGTGATCGAACCACCGCCTAATGAATCCTTTAACTTACTGGAACGCTCAAGCAGTCTGGAATGCAGATAGAATACATCACCGGGATATGCCTCACGTCCAGGGGAACGTCCAAGTAACAGGGACAGTGTTCTGTATGCTACTGCATGCTTTGACAGATCATCGTATACGATGAGCACGTCTTTTCCCTTATGCATAAAATATTCTGCCATCGATGTTCCTGCATATGGTGCTATATACTGAAGCGGTGCAGGATCACTGGCTGTTGATGCTACAATGATCGTATAGTCCATTGCATCGTTTTTCTCAAGTGTGGAAACAATCTTTGCAACGGTGGATGCCTTCTGACCGATCGCTACATAGATGCAGACAACATCCTTTCCACGCTGGTTGATGATCGTATCAAGTGCGATCGAAGTCTTACCGGTCTGACGATCACCGATGATCAGCTCACGCTGTCCTTTACCGATCGGGAACATGGAATCGATTGACAGGATACCGGTCTGAAGTGGTTCATTGACCGACTGTCTGTCTGCGATACTTGGTGCTTCCTGCTCAACCGGCATGTAATCTGCCTCTTTGATCGCTCCCTTACCATCAATTGGTGCACCCAATGCATTGATGATTCTTCCAAGGAATTCTTCACCTACCGGTACGCCGGCTCTCTTACCTGTTCTGGTAACCTTTGTACCTTCTTTTATTCCGGTATCTTTTCCGAACAGGATACATCCGATCTCGGTTCTTCTGATATCCTGTACCATACCCTTGATACCATTTTCAAATACTACAATCTCACCATACATGGCATTATCAATACCATATATCGTTACTATTCCATCTCCTACCCAGATGACAGTTCCTACTTCTTTGTCCCGGGTGTCGAAGTCAAAATTCTCTATCTCACTTTTCAGTATGGAGATAATATCTCCTGAACTTATTGAACTCAAATCTTATCACCTCGTAACCAATCTTTGTGTAAGCCGCTTACATCTGCCTGCCAGACTCCAGTCATATTCCTTATTTCCGACCTTAATAATAAAGCCTCCAATCAGACTGTCGTTCTTCTCCAATGTCAGTTCCACATCTGAGGTCTTATATTTCTTTTTCAGAAAATCTTCAATCCCCTTCTTCTGTGCCTCCGTTGGAGGTGTCACATAATAAAGGGTTGCAAGAAGGACATCCGCCTTCTTCTTTATAAGAACTCTGTATTCTCTGCATATCTCAAAGAACTGATCAAAATCAGAATTGTTGCAAAGTACCTTTAAGAATTTTACCGTAGTCTTTGAACCGTCGAATATCTTATCGATGATTTCTGATTTCTTTTCTCTGCTGACAACCGGACACGTAAGTGCCTCCTGTAATTCAGGATTCTCCCTGACAACTGCTTCCATGTCTGAAAGCTCAGCCGCATCAATATTCAGCTCGCACAAAACTTCAGCATAATTAATTGCTTTCTGTGTCATGGGCCTCACCTGCTTTTTCTATAAACTCATCATATAGTGACTGATTTTTCGCGTCATTTGAGTCTTCACCCAGAATCTTAGCCGCTGCCGACATTGCAAGCTCTGCAACCTGAGATTCCATATCGCTCAAAGCCTTTTCACGCTGTACTTCTATAGTTTTTTCCGCATCCTTGATCATACGGTTTGATTTCTCGCCTGCATCTGCCACAATCCTGTTATATTCATTCTGTGCAGCCTGTCTGGATTTATCCCGCATGGTATCACATTCATCCTGAACACCTGCGAGAGTATCTTCATATTGCTGCTTCAGTTTCATGGCATCATCCTTCGTCTGATTGGCATTCGCGATCGAGGATTTGATCATCTCTTCACGTTCTGCCATGATCTTATTGATCGGACCGATCAGGAATTTCTTTAACAGAAGAAACAAAACTATAATATTAATTATGGTTATGGCTATGGACGAGACACTTAAATTTATCATTTAATGACCTCCTGCCTTTCTGTCTGTTTTCGTTATCCGACAATTACGATTCCTTAATATCTATTATGATATAGTGTCGCAATCATCATATTCTTATAAATATTATTTCAGAAGAAGAATGATCAAAAGACCAATTACCAGACCGTAAACGGCTGTTGCCTCTGCAAGTGCTCCACCGATGATCAGAAGCTTTGTGATCTTACTGTCTGCTTCCGGCTGTCTTGCTACTGCTTCTACTGCCTTTGATGTTGCGATTCCAAGTCCGATACCTGCTCCAATACCTGTTAATACTGCTATAGCAGCTCCAATTGCGATTACTGTATTCATAATTATTATCTCCTTTTCATTTTCCTTATTTTAATCTTAGTCTTCTCCCAATCCTTCCTGCATGTAGAGTGCAGTTAAGAATGTGAATACAAATGCCTGAAGTAAGCCATCAAAGATATCAAAATAAAGGCTTAACGGAATAGGCACAATGACAGGCGCTACCGCCTCAATTAATTTCATTACAACAAATGCACCTAAAACATTGCCGAACAATCGCATACATAACGACAATGGTTTTATTACAATCTCCATTACATTTATAGGTGCTACTATTGCTACCGGCTCTGCAAAGCTCTTAAGCCAGCCTTTCGGTCCCCTGCTTCTGATACAGACAACCTGAACCATGACTATACTCATGATCGCCAGTGCTGCTGTTACGTTCAGATCCTTGGTTGGTGGTTTAAATCCAAATATACCTGCGATATTTGCCATTCCGATATACAAAATGACAGTGATCAGATACGGTATATATGCCTTACCTTTTTCTCCCATAACGTCACTAAACAGATTATTAAATGTCGTAATGATCGACTCCAGAGCAAGCTGTTTCTTTCCCGGATTCTCAACTTTCAGATTCCGGACAAGTATAACGGACAACAGAACAAGTACCGCCATAATGATCCATGTTACCACGATTGATTCCGAGATCGGGATTCCACCAAAAATTGGAATGGTAAAGAGAGTCTCGCAATTCAGCTCCTCTGTTAACTTTTCTGCAAGGTCACCCGTAGGTCTTCACTTCCTCTCATGTAATTTTTTCAAAGGGCATACTAACTGTTAAGGATATTTATTACTTCTCTTGCATCACTCTCGGAAAATCCTTTTACCGTATTCTCCGTATTGATCCAGTAATCAGCAAGTCCAACTCTGTCCCAGTCTGAATCCATGTCATCTAAGATCACCAGCCTGTCCACATCGTGTTGGTCTACATAGTCCTTAACCTCAAAGCACCGTCCATAATCCTCATACTTGCCGGATATATGTTCCTGCGGCGGAGTTACATCGGATATAACGAGACCTTCCTCCTTAAGCTTCAGGATCAGCTCCTGTGCTCTCTCGTCACATACCGGATCTTTCATAACCTCTTTCCGCCAGTTAAAGATCGCTACCAGCTTCGCATCTGTTGCCTTTACAACATCTGCAAGGTTTTTTACATTTTTTCTGTCAACGGTTTCACCCGGATTGTTACAGATGAATTTGTTTGAATTTAACACACCGTCAATGTCGAAAAAAATGGCTTTCATTTGAATTTCCTCCTGCATTCTTCCATGTGCTTCCAGTTGTCCTTTAAACAACAACGTATTATAGCACACCATTTTTTATTTTTCACCTTTTATTAATTTATTAATAAAAAATATATTTCTAAACTTTTTATAAAAAAATCATAACTGATTCTACTCTGTAAAGTAAAATAGCCCCATCCTTTTCAGGCTTTCTTCTGTTTTTTACGTTGTCTATAAAACAGAAGAAAACTCTTACCGGAGAATGGGGCTTTATTTCTGAATATCTATGTTCTATTCAGCCCCACCTGTAATGATCCATGGTGCCGGCTGAGCAACAAATACATTTTCTTTATTTGTTTTGGATACGTTGATCTGTAACGCTTCCATATTCTGAATACCGAATTTGTCAAAAATCAGCTTGGTCTCTGCAAGGATACCAAGATCTAATGTGTAGATAACAAACTGCATCTGCGGATTGATCGCAAGCAGGCGTTCAATATCAGATTCCAGATAATGATTCGCAACGATAAATGCAAGTCTTGGTACCGGAATCTTACTTAAGGATTCTTCGCTCATATCCGGAATGATCTGCACGTTATGAACTCCAAACTTCTCAACATTTTCCTCCATAGATCTTCTGGAACCGCTGTCCGGCTCTACTGCAATGATCTGACCTTCGCTCGCTGTGATCGCAGCTTCGATAACGATACTCTCTGCCATCAGAGCAAGAATCGTGTCATGAGTATCTACACCGAGAATACTCATGATAACCGCGCGGATCTCATTGCATACATAATGAACCGATCCCTTTGTAAACAGATCATTCTTCATACCGTACCGTACGGATTCTCTGGTCTTCTCGTTTACGATAAATATAACCGTCGGTTCGGATATCTTCTTATTAATAACATTCTTGAGCTTTGCATTTGTAAGTTCACTTCCCGGCTCTGTTCCTTCGCCAATCCAGATATCATATTCGCCAAATCCCGCTTCCCATAATGTATAGAAGAGATCTTCATGACTGGCATCAGTATAGATCAGAACCCGCTTATGTGTATCAATCGTTGGCACGACATTTTTCTGTCTGCCGCAGATATTAAGCATCTTTATCTTCTCCGGGCTGACATCCATCTTATTTGCAAAGAAGCCAAGCCAGTTCAACATGCCTGAATTACTGAACGTATTTTTCATTGTTTTCTACCCCACTTTTCTATCGTATTTTCCAATCAGATAACCTTCTCCAATCGGATTGTCGTTTTCTAAAACAGTCTTTATAATTATACAATTTTTCTCGTTAACTGTAAATTCTTTTGTGCGTTTTTCACACATCTATCCACGAAGTGTTTCATCAATTCCGAGTGCGATCGCATTCACGATATCTTCAAACCGGTAATCAAACAGATAATTATCCTTATCACTGTCAATAAATCCAGTCTCGATCAGAATTGCCGGCATCGTTGTCCGGCGCAGAACAGCCAGATTCTTCCGTTCCTCAACTCCCAGATTCTCAAATCCGATCTTTGCAAGCTCTGCATCCACATTTTCTGCCATTTCATATGCAATCCCTGATGTATTATAAACCAAGGTTTCCACCCCGCTATATTTGTTCGGATACGGTGCAGCATTCCGGTGCAGGGAGATAAAATAATCCGAACCGCTCTCATTTCCGATCTGTGCTTTTCTTGTCGGTGAATCATAGACATCTGTCGTTCTCGTAAATTCCACGTCATAACCAAGCTCCGACAACGCATCACCGAGTGCCAAAGCCAGATTCAGGTTGTCATTCTTCTCCGTTCTTCCATTATAAGATGCCCCATTGTCAAATCCACCATGTCCGGCATCGATCATTATTTTTATAGCCATAAAAAACCTGCATACTCTGTTTGCTACAGTATATGCAGGTTTCTTGTTATATGTACTTAATTAAGCCAATACTTTCTTGATGGCTGCGAGCAGTTCATCATATGTCTCATAAGCCGGAAGATCAGGATTATCTGCTTTGATCTGATCGGTACTCTTAAAGAGGAATCCGGCCTTGCTTGCACGGATCATTCCAAGATCGTTGTGGCTGTCACCACTTGCGATCGTATCATAACCGATAGACTGAAGTGCCTTTACGGTTGTGTATTTGGATTTCTCACAACGCATCTTAAAGCCTGTGATCTCTCCATTTTCTGCTACCTCTAATGAGTTGCAGAAGATTGTCGGCCAGCCAAGCTTCTTCATAAGTGGGCTTGCAAACTGTGTAAATGTGTCACTGATAATGATAACCTGTGTCATGGAACGAAGCTCATCTAAGAATTCCTTTGCACCTGGGATCGGATCGATCTTTGCGATCGTTTCCTGAATCTCTTTTAAGCCAAGTCCATGTTCTTTTAATATACCAAGACGCCAGTTCATTAATTTGTCGTAATCCGGCTCATCTCTTGTTGTTCTCTTTAACTCCGGGATTCCGCTTGCCTCTGCAAATGCGATCCAAATCTCCGGTACTAATACGCCTTCCAAATCCAAACATACAATGTCCATTTCGGGTTCCTCCTGTTATCTACATTCTCGCTTCATTATAATATACCGCCTGCCATTCTGCAATACCTTTGCCAGCAGAAGGACTGACAGGGTTATATTGCAACATGACCATCCATATAAAAAGATTCGCTTCGTTTCCTACTCGATACATATGCCTGATACGCTCATGCTCCTGTGCAAACTCGTCCTTCGGACTCAGACATGCACCCGCATTCGCTGGCAATATGTATCTCATCACGGAAACTACACTTAATATCTTTTCTATATGGGTAGTCATATTGCAATTATTACCCTGTCAGTCCTTCTTGCTGTATTTTTTATATATTCGAATGGCATATATTAGTTTCTACAACCAGCCGCACCCATATACAGGAATTGCCTATATTCCACGTTTTATTCTTCTACCAATATACGCAGAAAATCCTGCATATTTGTAAGATACAAAATTTCTCGGATATCAGCTGCAATGCTGCACTGGCTTCCTTGTTTGATAAGATATCCGGCTTTTTTCTGTTATGAGATACATATTGCCGGCGAATGCGGGTGCATGTCTGAGCTCGAAGAGCGAGTTTGCACAGGAGCATGAGCAGATCAGGTATATGTATCGAATAAGAAAAAAGCGTATCTTTCAAACAAAGAAGCCAGTGCGGCATTGTAGCTGATATTCAAGATATTCCCCCCACAAATATGCAGGATTTTCCCTCTTATTAATCAGAAGAATAAAATCTTGTGGCCCTGGTCGATCTGATAGTAGGAGATTTTGTGCTGTTGGGCAAATTCCTTCTCTGTCTCCGTCTCACCATGAAGATTGGAGCGAAGCATCCATGATAACAGTATGCCTGCTGCAACCAGACCGCCACAGACGAGCCCTTGTATAACAGAAAATAGTTTCCATACGGACAAAAAAATATTTATCGTATCCATGTCTTATCCTGCCTTTCTTTTACATATTCCTTCGTTGTATCGGAGGTCAGTCGTTCTTTATCATGCTTATACTTTCTATATTTACGGAGATTTTTGGTAAAAAAACCTGCTGCCAGCACAAAAGGCAACACAACAAAATGTCCGCCAAATTCAGAAAAGAACCCATAACCACTTATAATTCCCTGATTCACTTCGGTAAATAAAATCACCCCAATTGTACAGCATATCACTCCAAGTATCACAGCATCCGAGATAAAGCTCCGCTTATTGACCGGAATATTTCCAACTACCTTTCCGGTCTGCCCATTTACCAGAATCGTATAAAGCTCATGTTTATACCAGAAGGTCATGAACCATGCAGGAAGGAGTGCATACTCAATTTTATCCACGCTGTACTGTTCAATGCTCCTCTCTATGTAAGTCGTTCCTGTATCTTCTATCATCGCTTTGTCCATCGCAGCACTGATTCTCTGATGAATCTCCGGTGCCGCTTCTCTGGATGGTACATCATATCGATCTGCATAGAATCCCGACAGGTAAGATGGATCAAATGGTTTCATTTCCGTCATATAATATGGTTCCAGTCGACCGGATAGCCGATCATCTAATTTTCTGGATGCATCAAATGTAACCCGGTCAAAATTACCATATGCATCTGCATACATATCGGTTCTTTGATTTATCCCCGCAGAAAAGCTTCTCTTCTCTGATTCATATTTCTGATTCTGAAATGATCCCGGATACATACCTACCTTCTTCGTTGTCTGCAGCATCGAATAAAAGGATTGATCTCTGTCTGCTCCGGCATTAAAGATATTTGTCGGCTCTTTCTTCTCTTCATCACTTGATACTAAATGCAGATTGGCCTTTTTTCTCATATATGCTGTATACAGCCAATATGGAATATAGATTCCACGGATCTTGTCAATCTTCGGATGCTTGATCTCTCTTGGCACATATCTGCCTGTACCAAATCTCTCTTTGATCGCATCCACTGCCTGCTGTTCCGTTATGGAAAATGGAATGATATAATCCGGCCATACTTCCTTCGATTCACGGTCAAATATAACCGTCGGCTGTCCACAGAACGAACAAAAAGTTGCCCGCTCATTTCCATGGATCATAATCTGTGCTCCGCAGGAAGTACAGCGGAATATCTGAACCGACATCAGTCGTTCTCCCTGCATCTCTCCCCGGTCACCTGTATAAGCAGTGTCTTGTGCCTGCTGCTCTGATTTTTCTGATATATCTTCTGCTTCCGTCCGTTTTGATGCAGCCGATATATCTTCCGGTCTGTTATTCCGCATCTCAAATGCCAACAGATCTGCATCCCAGTCAGGATTGATCTGGATTTCCTTCTCTCCATGCCACTTCTGATCTTTATCAAGACCAAACCACAGATCATCAAATGATCGTTTTCCGTCTTCTTTTTCCTCTGTATCCGAATCAGCATCTTTTAACGTCATCCGAAATCTACGTTCACTTGTTTGACCACATTGTGTACATTTCATTTTTCCGAGATCCGGATCATATACCAGCACACCCCCGCATGCCTCACACTTATAGATCATATGTTTCTCCCCTTGAAATTCATCAAATTTTATTATGATATTTTAAGATGTTTCTATTATCCTTTCATGCACGCTTTCACCATTTCCCAGCAAGAAATCTAGTTTCCATATAATCCGCGTCATGTTAAAAGTTTCCATAAATACTCGATTCATCTTTAATTTAATTAATATTTTTTCGATACAGGACTCGTTGCCTGCTCCAACCATATACGTTCTTCCTCCGTCAGATGTGGAGCAATCTTCTCATACACATTCTTGTGATATTCATTCAATCGTTGGAGCTCACGATCTGTCATCAGTTCCGGTATCAAAGCTTCGGTGTCAAACGGAACCCAGGTCAGCGTTTCAAATTCCAGAAATGTTCCATTTGCTTCCGCTTCTTTCAAGAATACCTCCGGAAGCTTGCCTGTCGGTTTCCCTACTTTCTTACAAAGAACCAGATTCTCATGACGGATACCAAACCTTCCTTCTATATATAAGCCCGGTTCATCTGATGTGATCATACCTTCTTCGAATACTGCTGTCGGTCTGCGTTCTTCCATGATTCGGAAGTGTATCCTGTTTGGTCCTTCGTGTACATTTAACAGATATCCGACTCCATGACCGGTGCCGTGATTGAAATCCAGGCCATACCGCCACAGTGGTTCACGCGCCAGATAATCGAGATTCTCACCACGCGTTCCATGCTTAAATCTTGCTGCTGCCAGATTCAGATGTCCGATCAGCACCAGTGTATATGCCCATTTCTCTTCCTCTGTCAGAGTTCCGAGCGTGATCGTTCTGGTGATATCAGTCGTTCCCTCCATGTAATGACCGCCACTGTCTACTAATAAGAAGCTCTCCGGTTTTAATTCGACATTTGTCTCCTCTGTCGGTTCATAATGTACGATCGCGCCATGTGGACCATATGCAGATATCGTTTCAAAGCTCGGCTCGATATACCCCTTTTGCTCTTTTCGAAAAGACTCTAGCTTCTCTGCTGCCGAAAGCTCCGTGATTGTCTCTGTTCCGATATGATGCTTGAGCCAGTAGATAAATTTCGTTACAGCAACTCCATCCTTAATATGCGCATTCCGTTCATTTTCACACTCTACTGAATTCTTCTGTGCTTTCATCAACTGAACAGCAGACGGTTCATCGAACACTGATATACCATCCGGTATACAACTTCTTAATCTATAATTGGTCTGGCAGCCATCCAGCAATACCGTCATCTGCTCTTCCTGTTTATGCGTATGAATAATCTCCGGCAACCGCTTCAGATCCGTATAGATTTCATTATACGGATAAATCGTAATTCCATCAACGACAAGTTTGCGGATGATTTCATTGTTTAAAATCGCATCATTGATATATAAACGGCAGGCTTCATCTGCGATCAGCATATATGACAGGAATACCGGATTACAGTCTATATCATTGCCCCGCAGATTCAGAAGCCACGCGATCTCGTCCAGCGCAGAGATCACCCGGACATCCGCGCCTGCGGATCTTATTGACGCTCTGACACGCGCAAGCTTATCCGCACGGGTTTCACCTGTGTATGAAAACGGTAATTCAAATACCGGCTCATGTGACAGCTCCGGTCTGTCCGCCCAGAGTTCATCGACCAGATCCAGGTCACCATTTAAAGTAACCTTTTTATCGCCCAGTTTGCCAAGCATCCTGTCAGCAAAATCCAGACTGACGGTTCTTCCGTCAAATCCTACAACCTTTTCCGGTTCCAGATGGTCGTACAAATATTCCTCGATCGTTGGAACGCCCGGCTGTCCACTCTTCATCAGTTCGATCGTACTGCCTGCAAGCTGTGCTTCCGCCTGAATGAAATACCGTCCATCTGTAAACAATGCCGCCGTATCAGGGAGCACAACCAGTATTCCGGCAGATCCTGTAAACCCGGACATATATTCTCTTTCCCTGAAATATGCTCCAACATATTCGGACGCATGAAAGTCATCCGTTGTGATCACATAAGCATCTACGCCTGTTTCATTCATTTTCTCACGCAGCCCTGCAAGCTTCTCTGTTGTCGTCATCATATTCACCTTCTCATGTTCTATATATTCAGATCTTTTTTATGTGTTCAAACAATGTTCTGTATATTTGCAACGATCAAAACCATATCTCTGTCTAAAGTTTCCGATTACTAATATCAAAATATCCAGACATACACATGGTCGTTCACGAATGTCTAATCGACCGGTTTCAGGTAAATTCCGGAAAATGCCGGAAGGTCAAATCCGAAATCTCCATTTACACCTTTGATCGTCTTTTCTGTATCTTTTGTGCTTCCCCCAAATTTATTCCAGTCACTGTTGATTAGTACCTTCATTGTATCACCATTTCCATAATTAAAGTGATAATTTTTATATACAAGTCCCGACAGGTTTAATACAACGATCACCTTATCTTCATTTACTTCACGCTGAAAGATATAGACAACATCATTTTCCTTACCGCAAAGGATCCATGCAAATCCGTTCGGATCATCATCCCATGCAGATAATGCCGGCTCTTTCATATAAATCTTATTCAGTGCTTTCATGTACTGGTGGAAGGAATCATGGTTCGGATATTTCAAAAGATCCCAGTCCTGCTCGCGCTTCTCATCCCATTCACGGAACTGTCCGATCTCATTTCCCATAAAGTTCAGCTTCTTGCCCGGATGCGCATACATATAAGCATATAATGCCTTTGCCTGTGGGAACTTTTCTTCATACATACCCGCCATCTTCTGAATGATCGTTGCCTTTCCATGTACAACCTCATCGTGTGACAAAGGAAGCAGATACCGTTCGTTATAGTTATACATCATCGAGAATGTCAGGTCATGATAATGCTCGCCGCGGACAAATGGAAGTGTACGGAAGAAATTCAGTGTATCATTCATCCAGCCCATATCCCATTTGTAATCAAAGCCCAGTCCACCATATTTTGTTTCTTTCGTTGTACCCTTAAAGTCTGTCGAGTCTTCGGCACACAGGATGATCGAAGGATGACGATCCTTTAACCCCTGATTCATATTCCGGATAAAATCAACCGCCCGGTCATTTACACCACGGCTCTCATCGCCCATCCAGTAGATGATACGGCTGATCGCATCCATACGAAGTCCGTCAAAATGATACTCTGACAGCCAGTAATTCGCCGCAGACTGTAAGAAGCTCCGCACTTCTCCTTTGGAATGAATGAAGTTCATGCTTCCCCACTCACTGTATCCCACATCGTTGCTTGGATATTCATACAATGCCGTGCCATCATATCTGGCAAGTCCATAGCCATCAAGTGCGAAATGAACCGGAACAAAATCAAGAATTGTGCCAATATTATGCTGATGCAGAATATCGATCATTTCCTTCAGGTCATCTGCTGTTCCATATCTGGATGTCGGACTGAAAAATCCGGTATTCTGATAGCCCCAGGACTGATCGGACGGATGCTCGGAGAGCGGCATGAACTCTACATAATTATATCCCTGCTCTTTCACATATTCCGCAAGCATCGGAGCGATCTCCTTATAGGTATACCAGCTCTCCTCTACCCGGTTGCTCTCTGCGATCTCCTCCGGTGTCAGCGGATTTCCCTGTTCATCAAAGACCGGTTTTGTGCGCCAGGAACCCAGATGAACTTCATAGATGTTAAGTGGACTTCCCTGACATACACTACGGTTCTTCATCCATTTGGCATCATGGAAACGATAAGTATCCATATCCCGGATAATGGATGCAAATGCCGGACGCAGCTCCATGCCGAAGCCATACGGATCACAATGCTCCATGCTGCTGCCGTCTCTGTGATAGATCTTATATTTGTACATCATGCCCGGTCTTGCTTCCGGCACAAATACCTTGAAAAAGCTGCCGTCATAACAGCGTTCCATGACCGTCTCGTTCCAGTCGTTGAATTCACCGATCACATTTACCCCCAGTGCATTCGGTGCATATGTAACAAATTCCACACCACTGACAACTGTCTTCTTTCCTGTGATCTCTTTCTTCACATGCGCCCCTAGTTCTCTATATGCATCAAAGCTTCTTCCGGAATAAAATTCGTAAATGTCCATACTCTTCTCCTTTGTATTTATACAGATGATTCCTGCACGGGCAGTTTGACCTTACCAACTAGTGGCATTTGAAGCCGCCGGTCCTTAGATGGCGCATAAGCGGCATCTTAGTACCGCTGCAGGCTGAAACGAGCGAGAGCGTCCACATGTTGGCAAGGTCGAACTGCCCGTGTAGGAATCATCTGTTTTGTTTCTTTATTGACTATAGTAAATTTATAGATTAAAATAGACATGTTTATTATATGAGATTACAAAAGCTGACACCATAGCCAATAATTGAATAACGTCAATTTATTGACCATAGTCAACAAATAGTAAATCAGGAGATCGCAATGGATTTAAGAATACAGAAAACCAAGAACAGCATTTTCAGTGCTTTTATAGAATTACGTGCGGCAAAACCGCTCGAAAAGATTACGATCCGGGAGCTGACCCAGAAAGCAAATATCAGCAAACAGACATTTTATCTTCATTTTAAAGATATCTACGATCTATCGGAATATCTGGAAAATGATGCGATCACGTCACTGGTTGCAGACATTCCAAATCCGGATCTTATCATCACAGATCCGGCTGCCGCAGCCAGACTGCTCTGTACCGCATTTATCACACAGGGACATCTGTTCAACATTCTTTTCCCGGATGATGACAGAAGCTGTGGTGTGCTCACCAACAAACTGGAAGCCCGCATTAAGGAACTGATCTTTATCACGCATCCGGAATTCAAAGACAATCTGGAGAAAAATATCACAATTTCTCTGCTGATTCAGGGAAGCGTACATACTTTCTTAAAATATAAGGAAGAAGATACCGAGCAGGTGATCGAGATTCTTGCCGATACCATCGGAAGGATTGCCGACCATTCTTAATATATTAACGATAAAGAGCTGCCACCAGTATATACGCCTATTATTCCGCAAAGCACTTGCGTTCTATTTTCACGTAACAGTACTAAACTCCCTGCGTCTGAGCTGTGTATATGGCTTTGATGCCCGTATCTTTTTTACGGTTGACAGATCTGCGTCTACATATACGATCTGCTCTGTATCATCAGCTTTTGTAAGAACATTTCCATGCGCATCAACCACGATCGATTCTCCGGAAAAGTGCATCTCATCCTCTGCCCCGACACGATTACACATAGCAGGCATAACACTGTTCTGAAATGCCTGAACACGCAGCTCCCACTCAAACATCTCGGAAGGTTCTGCCTTTGTATTAACTGTCGGGATCAAAATAAGAACCGCACCTTGCCAACCCACGCATGCTATTGTATAGTTAAAATAACAATTTCTTGGAAATGGGGAATGATTGTGAATTACTCATTTACAAACGGAAAATCTTGAACGGAACAAAAGATATGCAGATACAGGAAGGGCTCTGTATTCTGGTACAGGAAGGAAAAATTACGGATATGATCGTTACCGCAAAGAATCCTCTGGAAGATCTGCGTGCTCTGCGCAATCTGGAAATGGTTGTCACAGGCGGCACGATCATCGATCATCCAAAGATCAAAAAAAGAAAACAGGTAGAAGCCGAGCTGGACAAATTCCTGTAGAGCATATGATTTCTAATCATTCCTCAAATATTTTGACCTATACTCTACCGCTTCATTGCCTTGAGTGCAGCTTTTTCCTCCGGTGTGATACGGAAGGATTCCTGCATCTTCTGGATTGCTTTGTTAAATGTGAAATCATCCAGATGGTTATTATTTAAAAATACCTTCGTCGGCTCCGGACATTTTACATAGGCTTCTGCAAGTCCCCATGCAACACCCATTTTCAGATAATAGCCATCATTCTTCATATGATCGTATGCATATAACACCTTATCAATATAGGCATCATTCAGATAATAATTCAACATCATAACTGCTACAAACCGCAGTTCAAACTCACGATTTCTCTCGTTAGCAGGCTTGCCATCGATTACTCCCTGCTCGTCCAGATATGGCATCAGGAAATCCCACACTTCCTGCTGATACTGGTTTGCAATCTTAAACGTATTACAGCAGGTATCGCAGATCGACCAGTCATCGATCTTTGGTATGAACCGTCCCATGTATGTGAGAATGTCGTCGATCTTTCCTCTGGCATAGCCAAGCACAATGCCCTGTAGCATGACTTCTTCAAAGGTATCATCCCTTGCGCCATCCAGATACTCCTTCCAGTTTACAGACGCGATCTCTTTCGCCATTTTGCGCAACACCGGAATCCGAACGCCGATGATATTTCCTGCTCCCGGTGACAGACTCGCTGTAAATTTTCCATATTCAACATCCATATTTTTATACAACTCATCCCGTACCAGATCGTGAACTGTATATTCATTCGTATCTCCCATTTTTTCTCCTGCACCTGCGCCCATATCGTTTAAAATTTAAATACCTTGCCGACCTCCGGTGTATAGCCATCCAGATAAGAAAGGATCTCATCTGTATCTGTCATCACCTGATAGATCTCGTTTGTTACATGGTTCATAAAACCCTTCTCGACACATTCATCCATCATCTGAAACAAAGAATCAAAGAATCCATCCTTGTTATAGACGATGATCGCCTTGCCATGCCGTCCAAGCTGCTTTAAAGTCAACACCTCAAAAAATTCCTCAAATGTTCCGATTCCACCCGGCACCATGATAAATGCATCACTCCGATCCTCCATGATCTGTTTCCGCTCACGCATCGTCTCTGTCCGGATCAGCTCTGTACATTTGTCATATATGATGCCGTCCACATTAAAAAATGTCGGTGCAACGCCAACGATCTCACCATTTCCGGCACTTGCTCCTCTGGCGGCAGCCCCCATAAGTCCTCTTGCACCCGCACCAAATACTAATGTGTGTCCTCTCTCTGCCAGCTTCTTTCCAAGATTAAAAACCGCATCCATGTATGCCTGATCAATGTCATTGCTGGATGCACCAAATATACATATATTCATACTGCTACTCCATTTTCCTTTTATCACTGTTCATCGCTCTGCGAGCGACCTTATCCTATAGTATGCTATAGAGTTCACTGAAATTCAAATTATATTCTTATAAACCAGTCCAGTTCTTCCACCCGGTCGAGATTCTCATCCGAATGTTCGATCTCTCTGGAATACCGGTACACCAGTTCGATCAGATCAGCCATCTCTAACTTCTCACTGCACTTTATCCATCTGGCGAGAAGCAGCAGGAAGATTACTGTCACATGTCCCACCGCGGAATCTATTTTACCAAGAATATTCCCATCATAGACCGCACCTAACAAATAGATCGAAATAAAATAAACAACGATCTGCTCCAGCACGATCTCAAGTGAAGGCAGGCTGCTGTTTCCCCACCATGACAGAAATCGTTTCTTATTCTCTGTGAAACCGGCTTCCCCCAGATCAAACAAAAGCACTTCGGATTCCACCAACACATCATCCCAGTCCTGATATAACAGCTCCAGCTCCTCTGACAGGAATCTCATATGCTTCCGGAACAGTTCATATTCATCTTTCACGCAGACTTTATCTGTATCCTCACATTCACCCCAGTCGATCAGATCCCCTTCTTCATAATGTCTCTGTGCGGAAGCACCGATCTGCAATACTTTTCTGATCCTTGCTTTCAGACTTTCTTCCCGGTTCTGGGTAATCTTCAAAATCTCCTCCCGGATATCCTCAAGATTGGAAAACAGGAAATAATCATAATCCTCAAATACTTCTTCCTCATCGTCTTCTTCACAGACAAATGTTACCGGATCTGTCTTCTGCATCAATATCCTTGCCACCTCCGGGCAGGAAAGCGATAATGAAATCTCTCTTATATTTTCAAATTCTTCCGTATGCCTTGGATATTCCCGACAGGTTGTGCATAAGCTGTCTTTTCCCATATGCTTATACATATCACACAGTCCATCATCCCGCAAAAATGCACATTTGCCCTTCCGGTTATGTCCGAATACGCCTTCTTCCCACTGTATATTCCGATGAAGTGTCTGCCTGTATTCTCCTGCGTAATTTCGATATTTTTCCAGTGATTCATCATCAATCACGATCTGCCAGTCAGAACAGCAGGTGTCCGGGCATTTGTCCGCTATACATCTAAACTTTTTATAATAATCCGGATAAGAATAAATCATATCTCTGCCTCACAAACATTTATTTATCGTCACTGAGAATGTTACTCTCCCATGTTCCCTTATGCCGGTGCCGAAATGCCAACGATCATTTTATCCTTCAATCAAATGATACGAAATCTGAACACGGCAATTTCTATTATATTAGACCTGCATAAATGAATCAAGCTCACAATCCATAGAAATTATTGACAAACGATAATTTTAATGATATTTTGAAACTGTAATTATTGTTTTTCGATAATTTTTAGATAAAATCAGCTATCAGAAAGGATATAACCATGAATCAGATTTTTACAACTCCGTTTGAATGGATCGCAGTATGGCTTCGAAAGCTTTCATTATCCGGAAGCTCCGGTAACTGTATCGCGATCATACTTTATATCATTATCTGCTGTCTCCCGGCAATCGCATTTCTGCTTCTTTGTCTGAGGAAAAAGAAGATCCGTGCAGACTATCTGTTACTCGTATGCTCTGCTGCCCTCTTTATCGGCATTTACCTGATGATAAATCCGGGGCTTATGACCCCCTATTTTCGTTATTCGATACCTATGATCGATCTGGCAATATCGACAACCCTGTGGTCCATCTTTATCTGTTACATCATTCTCCGGGTTCTTGCCATGATCCGGCATGCAAATGAGATCAATCTGGCAAAGATCGCTCAGGTTTTCATCATTCTTGTAATGATCATAACAATCATTAATATCTGTTTCATAAAGCTTCCAAAACTATGGGCTTCTGCAGATCAAACAGGTCCCGACCTGTATTCCCGGATCATATCATCAGAAGATGGTGCTGTTATGCTTGATAATGGCAGCATGGGATCATTTCAACCTGACCGCATTCCGTTACTCCTCTGCGACCTGGTTCCATCCCTGTTATTCATCTGGGTATTGATCGCATCTTTCCGGCTGTGTCGTTCTCTGAAAGACAATCATTTCACCGATCAGACGATCCAGGATGCAGGGGCACTCTCCCATCTGTGTGTAAGAGTTCTCTGCATTACGGCAGTACTTGAAGTTGTTCGGAACATCCTGCAGCTTCTTATGCTTCCGTCACTTTCAGATACGACCTTTACCGTATCTCTTCCTATTATAGAGATACTTCTGACCGTAACGGCATTTATCCTTGCAAAGAAATTCGAGACAGCACACACGCTGGAAGAAGAAAATGAAGCATTCATTTAATACGGAGGTTTCATATGGCAATTAAGATCAATCTGGAAAAAGTCTTAAAAGAAAATAATATGACTTCTAAAGAATTATGCAAAAAGATCGGCATAACCGAAGCAAATCTTTCCATTTTGCGAAGCGGAAAAGCAAAAGGTGTCCGATTTACAACCATCAATAAAATATGTTACTACCTGCACTGTGATGTAGGCGATATTCTGTCATTTGACGGAAATCTTGATGAGGAGGAAGAAGCATGAAGAAATTTTTATCTATAAGTATACTGACCCTTTTAGTTCTGACTGTCCTTTCCGGCTGTCAGCTTGCAAAGAAAGAAAATACCCCATCTGCAGTTACCAAGCATCTGGTTGGTATCTATTGTACAGCAACACCTCTGGATGATCAGGAAGAACCGACTTCCTGCACATATGATCAGAAAACAGATACTTTCAAACCGAATAATCCCGATATCTCCGGCTGCTATCTGGCTGCAATTAAAGTTGATGTATCCAAAGAAGAAGGAAATTTTTATTATTCGTTCTGTTCCGATATGATGGCTGAACCATCTATAAACATTTCCGGTTCCGATGGAACGAGCACTACCTCCTATGAGTCTTCATCCCATACACTAATCGGTCAAAGCAATTATATGTATCCACCCGATGGTACCACAGAAGCTTCCTTATCCCTTTCCGGCACTCTCTATGTTGATCCGGACAAAACAGATTATTCCACAGATTCAGATCTTTATTATATCTATCTGAATCTAATCTATCAGAAAGAAAATGGTGATCTCTTTATAACACCCGGCTCTCCTGTTTCAATCATGAACGAAGGCGAATCAACGACTCAATCCTTCTCTGAAAGCTACACAGAATCGGGCATCGATTCCAATGCCACTACAACGAATACGATCTCCCTTACGGTACGATCCATTTCTGATCCTGTAGACAGCTACACCTTCTATGGTATGTCCGATGACAATACCGTACTTTGGAGCGACACACAAAAAGCAGCCACCCTCACCGATGAACCGATATCCTTAAAAGGTGCTTCCTATCTGCTCATAAAGGAAGTGTCCACCAAAGGCATCGTATCCTACGATGTCCTTGCTCATACGGATGATGACGCAGAAACCACAGATCCTGACTACCGCAACCGCTATATCGCAACCGACAGCTTTTACTATCAGCCTTCAGAGATCCATATAGTGAAATAGATGGACGAAAAATATAGCCGGCTGTCCGGCTCAGATACTTTTCATTCCGCAAGACGCTCCCGCTCTATTCTCATGTAACGGTACTAAGCTCCCACTTCCGTGGATCGCTAAGAACCGACATTTGAATAGGCTTGCTTCATGAAAATATCTGTTGCCGAACAGCCGGCTATATTTTTCTGTCTTTGACTCTTCCACAAACAGAAAACACCACGGTATATACATTTCAAGAAACAGAACTCAGGCTGGGCTTGTATCTATTATTACGCAAAACGCTTTCGCTCTATTCCTCGGCGTAGCGGTACATAAGGCTGCACAAGGCGCAGCCTAAGTACCGACGCTCGGAAAGGTTTGCTTCATAATAATATAAGCCCAGCCTGAGTTCGTCACTTGACCATACACCGTGGTGTTTTCGTCTGCTACTTTAAAGTCTCTCGACAACCTTGTTGAGGACCTCAATCTCTTTGGCCTTTGCGGTCATGATATACTTCTCAAAACGATCAAGGCAGTTCACATTTCCTGTGATGGATGTCTTGATCAGAAGGTTTCTTGCTGTCAGCATATTGTTGACAACCTCCATGTACTCGTCAAGAATCTCATTATCATAAGCCAACACACCTTTTGCCATCATATACTTCAGGCGTTCATTCATCAGAACCTTATGATCGTATAACAGGTGAAGTGCACGGATATCAAAATCAGGCTCATCTCCTGAAAGCTGCTTTTCGATCTGCTTATATACTGCATCGTATACATTTACACCGAATACTGTATCTGAGAAACGATTTCTCATCATACGGAAATGATTCTTGGAATCCTTTGCGTCCAGATATTCAACCAATGTATCCTTAATATATGCCACATCCAGATCATAATACATCTCAGCGGTATTCTTCTGGATCACATATAAACCACGTCTGCCTTTATAATCATCCTTAAACATATGATCTTCGGATGCTGTTATGATATCGTAACCCCGTTTAACATCCTCAAAGGATACAGTTGAATAAGAATAATGCTCACCAAACGTAAAATCACCAACATGAAATTCTTCCTTATCCTTATCATAGCCAAAGATAAATAACTCATGTGGGAATTTGTAATCTGCACCGGAATCGCACAGAATCTTTGCCTCGTCAAATACACCATAGACATATCCGTTCAGGTCGATCGTTTTAATAATGAAGTTAATGATATCTCCACAGTAGCTCTCTACCTGCTCTTTTGTCATCAGTGAGAACAGAAGATATGGACACTCCTTCAAAGAACTGCTTCCCGGCATCATATCTGCCAGAAGCATCTCATCTCCTGTGAAAATCTCCTCAATATTATAACATCTAAGCTGGATGTAATTGCTGAAGATCCAGTTCTTAGCCTTTTCGTCATCCCCCAGAATTGAGAATAATGTTGCATGCCACTGCCATGATGTAATCATTGGGTAGCTGACCGGCAATATCTTTTTATTGCTCATGATTATACCTCCCTTATCTTCTCTAGTTCAACTTGGCTGCAACAGCGGCAACCACATCATTCATATCATAATACAAACCCAATGCGAGTTCTGAATCCTGAAATTCAATATTGAAATCATTTTCAAGTTCTACGATCAACTGAATAATCGATACAGAATTAACCCCATATTCTTTTGTCAACTCGGCTGTCATGTCAAGCTTGCTGATGTCAATCTCCGGCATAACACAAGCTACAGCCTGTAAAACCTTTGCTTCCAAATCCTTTCTGTCCATTACTGACCTCCTATCTGATATTTTGGAACCCGAAAAATTATATCGTCAGGTTCTTTTTGTTAATATTTACCAAATACCGTTATAAACATTGTATATGTTTTAACATTTTTTTCAATAACTTCTTACTTATATTAATAGATTTTATTCTTTCCCTGCATCCAGAATCAACTGCCGGACTGCCTCAACTGCGGTCTTTACTGCCATGTCCGTATCGTATGCCAGTGGATTCTCAAGTCCCGCTGCTTTTCGCTCCTGATTTCCAACCACCAGATAACAGGCTCCGACCTTCACACCCAGATAAGCCCCTACGATAAATAACGCCGCGGACTCCATCTCGGACGCCAGACAGCCCATCCGCTTCCATGCCTCCCATTTGGCTTCCAGTTCATAGGACACCGGCTTGGTTCCCGGCTCATGCTGTCCATAGAAGGAATCCTTGCTCTGAACAACTCCGGTATGGTATCGGACTCCCGTCGTCTCGCAGGCTTTTGTCAGTGCCTGAATGACCGGATAGCTTGCAACAGCCGGATATTCGATCGGAGCATATTCCTTTGATGTACCCTCCATCCGAACAGCACCGGTTGCCACCACGATATCTCCTCCCATGATATCTAACTGCATCGCGCCACAGGTTCCAACCCTTATAAATGTATCTGCGCCACAATGCACCAGTTCCTCCAATGCAATCGCTGCTGATGGTCCGCCGATACCGGTCGATGTTACACTGACCTTCTCGCCCTCCAGATATCCGGTATATGTCACGAATTCCCGGTTGTCCGCAACCAGCTTTGCATCATCCAGATAAGCTGCGATCTTCGCTGACCGCTTCGGATCCCCCGGCAGGATCACATATTTTCCGATCTCGTTCTTCCCGGTCTTTATGTGATATTCCCGTCCTGATTCTTCCTGATAGATCATACTTCCACCTCCGTTTCTGTCTGCTTTTGTTCCGATCAATCCCTGTTTTTTTACAGCTATTTGTACAAAAGCAGATACATATCAACTGCTATTTACCTGTATTATACCGAAAATATACACCAAAATCACCAATTTCTCCTATTTTGTACAAATTTTTCATAGCAATTTGTAACACCATTACAGTTTTACTACATATAAATGAATATCCTTAACTAAAAAATGACGATTTTTGAATTTCTTTAAGCTGAAATTTCTATTCACTTTAAAAAATTTTAGAAATTGGTAATAATTTTGCTTTTTGTTCACACTTTCATAATTTGACTTTAGCAAAAAAAAGGATTATAAATTGTTCAACAAATCAAGGAGGCGAGTTTTATGGCTAAATCAACTGACATTAAAGTAAAATTAAGCAGCGTTGATGAAGTAAAGCAGTTTGTAGATGTAATGAGAGGATATCATGGCGATGTCGATATATCAGCTACAAACAAAAACTATATGGTAGATGCAAAATCTATTCTTGGTGTTATCAGTCTCGATCTGAGAGATGAATTAACCGTAAAATTCTATGATGGTATTTCCGATTCATATATGTCAACACTGAAGCCTTTCATTGCTGAACCAGCAGTCGCATAAGGCAACTTACATTTAATAAAAGGAATATACGACAAACAGGAGCTATAAGAGCAGTCGTAAAAAAGGATATCCGGTCACAATATTCGGATATCCTTTTTTTCATTTTCCTGCATTTTTTTGTGTAAAATAATAATCTCTTATCTGTTTTATATATTTTAAACGCACGGAGGCAAGTGTGCGTAAAACTCTTATTGACGTAGCCGGGAAACCATCATAAAATAAGTGCAGTTTCCAGTATAGTAGTAGTGTACTGCCACATAATATCAACAGTCTATTCTATAAGAAACAAATATAAAGAATGGTTTGGGAAATACAAATGAACTTATTAACTATGAAAAATATCCACAAGGCGTATACAGATAAAGTGCTTTTCAAGGGAGCTGATTTCTCCGTCAACAGTGGTGATAAGATCGGTGTAATCGGAATCAACGGAACCGGAAAATCAACCTTATTGAAAATGATCGCAGGTTTAGATACCTGTGACGCAGGGCTTGTAGTGCGTGGGAACAACATTGTTGTCAATTATCTTCCACAGAGCCCGACATTTGACGACAATGAAACAATATACGAACATGTTATAACCGCCAACAGCACGGAAGAAAATAAATGGAGCATTGAAGGTGATGCCAGAGCAATTCTTGATCAGCTCGGCTTTAACGATACCGGTATTCCGGTTTCCACCCTCTCCGGCGGTCAGAAGAAAAAAGTTGCACTTGCTGCCGCTCTGCTGTCCAACTGTGATATTCTGGTCTTAGACGAACCAACGAACCATCTGGACAACGATATGACGGAATACCTGGAAGAATATCTGAACAATTATAAAGGTGCACTGGTCATGGTCACTCATGACAGATATTTCCTTGACCGTGTAACAAACCGGATCGCAGAGATCGATAAAGGATACATCTATCGTTATGAAACAAACTATGAAGGCTTCCTTGCCCTTAAGGCAGAACGGGAAAATATCGCTCTGGCCACTCAGAGAAAACACCAGACAATCCTTCGTAAAGAGCTTGCATGGATCCAACGCGGCGCAAGAGCCAGAGGCACCAAACAAAAAGCACATATTAAGCGATTTGAAGTTCTATCCGCCGAGAAACCGATCGAGATGGATAAATCCGTAACCTTAAATTCGATCACGACCCGGCTAGGGAATAAAACGATCGAGCTGCACGACATATCAAAGAGTTTTCCGGGAATGTCTCATCCATTGATTGAGCATTTTTCATATAACTTTTTAAGAACCGACAGGATCGGTATTACAGGTCCAAATGGCTGCGGCAAATCCACACTGATGAAACTGATCACGGGTATTCTGGAACCGGACAGTGGCTATATCGAGGTTGGAGAAACGGTAAATATCGGTTATTTCTCTCAGGAGAATGAACCTTTAGATGATAATAAATGTGTATTGGAATATGTAAAGGAAAAGGCAGAATTCATCCGAACAATTGACGGATATATGCCTGCTTCTACCCTATGCGAAGAATTTTTATTTGACTCGACCCTTCAGTATCAGAAGATCGGTAAATTATCCGGTGGTGAAAAACGAAGACTCTATCTGTTAAAAGTACTTGCCGGTTCTCCGAATGTTCTGATCTTAGATGAGCCTACCAATGATCTGGACATATCAACTCTTTGCATTCTGGAAGATTATCTGGACTCATTCCCCGGTATCCTGATCGTTGTATCGCATGACCGTTATTTTCTGGATCGTGTTGTCAGACGTTTATTCGTCTATGACGGAACAGGACACATCAACCAGTTCGAAGGAAGTTATACCGATTATTATCTGGAACATGGTTCATTTGCAAATTCAGCGAAATCTGTAAGTGACACTGAATGTGCAGGCAAAGCAAATATTACGGCTTCACGAAAGAATACACCATCAGTCACAGAAAGATCAGATGCTTCCAAAAAAGAAGCTGCACCAAAACGCACAAAGACCAAATTATCCTTTAATGAGCAGCGTGAATATGACAATATTGAAAACGATATCATGATCTGCGAAGAAAAGATAGACGGATTAGATCGTGAGATTGCAGCTGCCGCAACTGATTTTACAAAGCTGAATCACTTGATGGCTGAAAAAGAATCGGCTGAAATGAAGCTGGAACACCTGATGGATCGATATGTATATCTGACCGATCTGGTGGAATCCTTCAAAAAGTCGCCGGAGGATCACGCGTGATCACAGATCAGGCGCTCTCTCATTTCAGACTGCATCCGATTCTTATATAAAAAGCACACATTGTCTGATAGTATATTTTATATATACTTCTTCAGCCAACGTGTGCTTTTCTTACATCTGCTTTCGAACTACTTTATATTCATCATCCAACTGGAAATACGGACAACTTTCATATGAACTGGTTATAAATCTGGCATAATCATCCTCATCCATATTCACCATACACTCTGAAAAATCATCTTCATCATCATACACGTAATGTGCACATAAATCACAACTTGATGCTCCCATATCAGCACTCCTTCTGTAACATACTCATTATTTTTACTCTATGTTTAGTCAATATTACACATTTTTCATTCCCATTTCAAGCGTTAGTCCGAAATCTATTGGGCAGGCTTACAGAAAAGCGTTTTTTACTGGTAATAATTTCCACTCTGTGGTAAAATGACAAAGTATAAATTTATAATCTTTTCATCGTAAAAGATATGGATCGGGGTGTGTTTATGAGAAAGAAATTACTACTATTTCTGATGACAATTATCCTTGTATTACCGAATATGACCATACTTGCCGCGGATAATACAACGGATGATACGACAGAAGAGACCAATACCTATGCAGATATTGATACAACGAAGTATTATTATAACAGGTTTGACAATGATGCATACAAAAATGTATATAATCAGCTACAAGAAGCAGCTACCGCCTACCACGAATCCAATCAGAATGCGGAGTATCGTGAATCAGGCGAAACTCATTATTACAAAGCATTCACGATTAATGTAACCAGTAAAAACTGGGAAGTTATTGGCGCATCTGGTATGCAGAGTGTTGTAAATGCAGTTCTTGCAGATAACCCAATGTATTTCTGGATGTCACCTGATTTCAAATACAATGCTAAATCCTTAGATGGCGGTTCGGTTTGCTATGAAGTACAGATCATCTGCTATGATGATTATGCAAACGGGAATACCCGGGAGATTATCCGAAATAATGCAAATATTGTCATCTCCAATTATGCAGATAATTTAGATAAAGATCTTCCTGACTACCAAAAAGAATATCTGATCCATAATGCAATTATTGATGATACTTATTTTGATACGGAAAGCGAAGCTTCTCATTCCGGAGATTCATGGTGCTACAGTTTAGACGGAGTATTTAACTCCAAACATAAAAGTGCGACTTCATTTGGATATGCTAAAGCATTTAAAGCCGTTATGGACTATCTCGGTGTTAAATGCATCTATGTAGAAGGAAATGTGACATCATCTTCTGAAGAAGACAAGGATTCTGAAACCTATAATTCCCACGCATGGAACATGGTATGTCTTGATGATGGCTGGTACATTGTCGATCTTGCATATGATGATCCTGAGACAACGTCCGGTAAAAATGTCCTGATCTACGATTATTTCAATATTACAAGTGAACAGGCAAATAATCTGACGCCAGCATCTGACTGGCTGCCGGGAATCCCAACCTGTAAAGGAACAATGCACAGTATAAACAGTATCCAGTCAACTCTGGAAAAGGAGAATATCTGGCAGGAAGATAATTACAATCTTTTTGATAAGATTTTGGATCGTTATGGCTTATCTGTTGTTCTGATCAGTATCGGTGTTATCTTATTATTGATCATCACTCTGATCAAACATATCCATAAGCGTCACCGGAAGAGACGTGTAGAAAAAATCAAGAATACAAAGACGATCGCTATCGATCAGTCCGAACTGGACAACGAACTTCGTCGTCCACCATTATCATAATATATAAAAAAATATCAGGAGCGCAGAGCTATGGTCACAACCAGCCTGATGGTATATTGACATTAACGAAAATTTCGTTATGAAATACATATTGCCGGTAGATACGAGTGCATGTCTGAGTCCGAA
>NZ_DS480311.1:0-11982 GCF_000154245.1 Clostridium sp. L2-50
AGCATATAATTCTAATGAAACAATTTATGGCTTGACAGAAGGCTCATCTTATTATGTAAGAATATCAGTATATAATAAAGATTTTCATTCAACAAATAGTAGCAAAGATGGCAATCTTGTAGCTGTATCACAGAAGCAGTTAGTCAGTACAAATCCTTCAGAGGTACAGAACCTGAGACAGACAGGAGCAACAAAGAATTCTATATCTATGGAATGGGATCCAGTAGCAGGTGCATCATATTATCGGATACTCATATGGGAAAACTATGAGTATAAGACAATCGCAACTTCAAATACAAATTCTGCTACAATTAGTGGATTAGATCCTTCCAGTGAGATCAGGTATTATGTGGCAGCTGTAAAAAATGTAAATGGATATGAGGCTGTAGGCGATGAATCAGAATCTTCTTATATGAAGACAGTTCCAAAGAAAGTAACCAGAGTAGCAATAACAGACTTATACGATAATATTAAGGTATGTTATTATGGTTGGACATCTTGCGAGAAAGCAGATGGATATCAGTATGAAATTACTAGCTTAAATGGAAAGAAAAAATATTATAAAGCTACAACAACCTCTACAAGTGCTCGTTTAACAACATATCCTGTAGGTGCATTTACAAAGGCAAGAGTAAGAGCATATGTTGAAATTAATGGAAAGAAAACATATGGTCCATGGTCAAATTATGATTATAATGCTTGCAGTAAGGACGTTACAGCAAGAAGAAGTAAAAATGGTAAGAAAATTACGTTGAAGTGGAAAAAGGTAAGTGGGGTATCAGAATATCGAATTTACATTTCAACTAAAGAAAAGAAAGGTTACAAAAAGGTTGCAACTGTAAGTTCCAAGAAATCAAGCTATACAATTACAAAGTATAATAAGAAGAAACTGAAGAAGGGTCAGAAGTATTATGTACAGTTAAGATATGTTGGTAAGAATGGAAAGAAGAAGGTTGTAAGTAACATATATAGTTATGTACGTCTTTAATAAACAAAATTGGTAAGAAGTCATATAAGGCAGATGCAACTTGGTAAACATATACATATATGAGCAAGTATTATTAAAAATATTACTTTAACAATCATAAAAGTATCTGGTAAAATTTAAAACACCGGAGGAATCATAGTTTTTTGCGATATGGTTTCTCCGGTGTATTTATTTTTCAGGCGAGACATGGTTTTGTGCATAATTAACAAAAATAAAACACCAAATTGACAAAATAAATAAAAACGAGTACTCTGAAATTACAGGGTACATTTTATATAGGTATTTTGTGCATCAAAAAAATAGAGGAGAGTATTTTATGGGACAAAGAGTAGTAAAAAGATCATTTCTATTGGTTGCAGTCATGTCAATCATGTTATTTGCAATGAGTATTACGGCATTTGCAGATGGCGGAGTGACAGGACTTAAGCAGACAGGAGTATCTGCATCAGAAGTAGCAATCTCTTATAACGAGGTAACGAATGCATCCGGATATTTAGTATACTATGCAGGCAGTGATGGTGTATGGCAGCGACCATATGGTCGGACAGAGGTCTCACAGCTAGACAGCAGATCAAACAGTGTAACAATATCAGGTTTGAAAGCAGCAACTGTTTATACAGTAAAAGTTGTTCCCGTATTTATTGTAAATGGTACATATGCAACAGATGAGAATCAGGCAGGTACATTGCAGGTATTTACATCTCCGAATGTAGTTACAGGTCTGAAACAGACAAAGGCAACAGCAAAGACTGCAACATTATCATGGAAAAAGGTAAGTGGTGCGAATAAGTATTATATCGTAAACAGTTCGAGAACAAAGATCATTGCAAAGACAACAAAGACTTCTGTTACTATCAAAAAATTAAAGACAGGCTCTGCAAATATATATTATGTGTATGCAGTAAAGAAATTTAATAAAAAGAATGCGATATCACAGGGAAAAGGGCTATATGTCTTTACAACACCCGGAAAACCAACAAAACTGGGGGATTATAAGTTAGGAAATTACATCTGGAAACCAACAGAAAGTAATCAGATAACGATTGGATGGAACAGAAGCAAGAAAGATAAGTATTATTCATCAGGATATCGTTTGGAGATTTATTCTTTAGAGGGCAAGAAGATAAAGGTGTATGATATCAAGAATGGTCATACATTATATAAAAAATTCACCGGTATGAAATCCATCAGAAACAAAGGCTTCAAATGCAGAGTTACCGGTTATGTCAAGTTGAATAAAAAGAAATTCTATGGAACAAAGTCAGACTGGAAGGTAATCATTCCACAGCCCGGTTTCAAGATGACAAGAACCGGATACCACACAGTAAAACTTAACTGGAACTCTATCAAGAATGCAACAGGTTATACTGTATATGCCTGTAAGGATATGAAGGCAGAGAAGCCGGCGTTCTATAAGGTAAAAGAGGTAGGGGCAGGTACAACTTCCTGTGAAGTAAGCAATCTTACAAGACAGAGATATGTTGGATTTTATGTTATTCCAACTGTAAAAGTAAAAGGAAAGACATATAAGCCGGCTCCAACGTGGACGATATATGGATATTTGAATTAATATGCGTTAATCATTGAATTAAGAACTATAAAAGTCATGGGAATATGTAATTTGTACAGATAACATTTCTTGTGCAGTAAAGGACTTCTATGGGGTAAAATGTATATTTGTAAAGAATGCATTTGAACCTGTAGAAGTTTTTTATATAAAAAAAGATATTGACTATAAATATAAAATTTGATATTTTTGTAATATAATTTTAACAAAAAGGAAATGATTTAAATGAAAACAAAGAAAATATCAATTATAAGGATGATTATAATGACTGTTATTGCGGTCTGTTTTTTTTGTAATCTGACTATGGTTGCACATGCTGAAAATGATGTAACAGAGATCAAGCAGACGGCTGCCGGCGAGAATACAGTTATGGTAAGCTGGAAAAAGGCAGAAGGTGCGTATGGTTATAATGTATACATATCGACAGATGGTGTTACTTTTGTAAGGACAACAAAGGGAAGCGAATGCGATGTCTATAATGATACAAAGAAAAAAATCAGTAATCTTACAGCAGGAAGTACATATTATGTATCAATAGAGGCAGTATATAAGGACAGTGAGGGAAATATCACATCGGGAACGATGTCTGATAAAGTGGAAGTCGTAACAGCTCCAAGTGCATCTAAGATATTCACATCATCTATAAAAGAGACAAAGACATCCCCGAATGCAATCTCTTTTAAATGGGGAAGTGTTCGAGGTGCAAACAGATATATCTTATATGTTAACGATAAAAAGATAGCAACGGTAAAGAAGACCAGTGCAAAGGTAAAAGTAAAGGTAGGTTCTGTGAATACAGTTCGTATCACACCGGTTCGACAATCAACATCCGGATTCCTCGCAAAGGGTGGTCATGCGGAAGCGTACGACCTCTATGCTGCGCCGGGAAAACCATGCAAAGTAGCATCTTTTAAGAGAAATAATTATACATGGTATCCGACTGTCAGCAATAAAGTTATGGTCGGATGGAATAAATCTGCCCGTGACAAATATGAACCGTCAGGATATCAGGTTCAAATTTATTCTTTAAAGAATAAAAAACTGAAAACATTTAATACTAAGAAGACAAAAGTAAGATTTGATATCCCTGCGGTGAAGGGAAAGGGATTTAAGGTTCGTGTAAGAAGCTATGTTAAGATCAACAATAAAAAATGCTACGGAAGATGGTCAGACTACAAGGTAGTGATTCCTCAGGCAAAGATCAGTATCCAGAGAACAGACGAGACAACGGTTACCGTAAGGTGGAATAAGGTTACAAATGCAAAGCGTTATTATATTTATGCTTGTAATGACATTAAAGCGGCAAAGCCATTATGGAAAAAAGTAGCTGTTGTTGGTCCAAATACCGGAAAATATGAATATAATAATTGTATCGTAGGAAGATCTACTGCGATTTATGTTATTCCGGAGGTAAAGGTTGGTAAGTCATTATATAAAGCTGCATATGTGTGGTATTTATATATGGATATTAAATAAAAAGTTCTTGACAAACCCAATATCCTTTGATATCATGTACTAGCGTCAAAATTTAATATCCCTGGTGGGAACATTTCATTTAGGCATTTTGCAGAAGTACTCAAGTGGCTGAAGAGGCGCCCCTGCTAAGGGTGTAGGCCGTTTGCGCGGCGCGAGGGTTCAAATCCCTCCTTCTGCGTATTCTATCTGAATTATTAAGTCATCAGTTGAAAGCAGATCGTGAACGGAAGCAGATATTAGAATTTTGACAGTGGTATTCCTCGATAGCTCAATGGTAGAGCACTCGGCTGTTAACCGAGGGGTTGTAGGTTCGAGCCCTACTCGGGGAGCTTAGCGAAAGCTAATTGAATAAATGGCGCGATAGCCAAGTGGTAAGGCCCCGGTCTGCAACACCGTCATCGCCGGTTCAAATCCGGCTCGCGCCTCTTTTAAAGAGATTGGAATGGTCCAGTCTCTTTTTTAGTTTGCACAAAGTTCTCCTGGTTTACTTTTATAGGGTGGTTTGATATAATATTTTCGGGAGTTTGTTCATTTTTTTATTTGGTGACTCTTATAGGAGGGTTTATGACGCAAAGAAACAAGGAACAACGAATTAATTACAAATTAGATGAAACCATACAGGTAGATCAAAATGAGATAAAAATATATAATGTGCCTTTTGCGGGAAATTCTAATACATGCAGAGAAGTGTTTGTGAAAGGTGATCGTGTTCTGGAATTCAATATTTCAGGAGATCTGACACTGGATCAGCTTGCACAGAAGCCGGTATTCAGGGATGAACTGGTTGAATATCTGTATAGTATCAGCAGACAGCTGGTTTCCATGGTACATAATGGATTGAAGTTAGAAAAAGTTGTATTCGATCTGAAGTATATGTATGTGAGATTGAGTGATTTCAGTATACAATTAATCTATCTTCCGTTTGAAAAGGTAGAACCAATGGAAGGACCGGATGCATTTATCCGTTGTCTGTTAAACAAGATGACGTATGCACACACATCTGCGCTTGAGTGTGCCAATCAGATCATTGATTATCTGAATAGTCAGAAGGAATTCAATGTAATACAATTTAATTTGTTTGTAAAGGAATTACGTTTAAAGAGTCAATTGCTTCTGATAGGTGAGCATGTGTCTTCAGAAAATAAAGAGAAAGCAGCGAATTCAGCGAAGACAGAATCAGCGATTCTGATAGCGGAGGAAGCTGCAAGAAATGCAGATATTGCGAGAATGCAGGCAGAGAGCGAAGCCAAGAGACTGACAGCTTATGCAAAACAGCAGGCAAAGGTTGCAAAAACAGCAGAAGAGATGCGTATGTTGGCAGAAGCTGCAAGAATACAGGCAGAAATCAATCGGCAGAAAGCAGAAAAAGAATATCGGGATCAATCGCAGACAGCAGTTCTGTATGCCTGTCAGGTGCAGGAGCAGCCAGATGATGCTGTAAGAAAAGAATATGAAGAGGCGAAGTTGCGTGCTGAGACAGCAGCTAAGAAAGCGGAGGAAGAATTCAGAAAAGCATCAGCGGAATCTGAACGATTGGCAGAGGAAGTAAGAGCTGCCAGGGAAGAAGAAATGCGTGCAGAAGAAGCAAGGATGCGTGCAGAATATGAAGCAAGAAGAAATTATAAAGAAGCTGAAAAACAGGAGAAGGAAGCCCGACGGAGAAACGAAGAGATTGGAAGACTGTCAGAGACTAGACAGACGAACAGGATTGATCCGGAGGAAGATGAGACAGTTGTTCTTACGAATGTAACAGAGAAAATCGGAAAAATACCGGTACTGATTCGGGAAAAAACCGGTGAACAGATTTATATTAATAAGCAGGCATTTTGTATAGGAAAAGCAGATCAGGGTGTCGATTTTAAGATCACGGATAATAAATCCGTAAGCAGGAGGCATGCTTATATTACAAATATAAATGGTATTTATTATCTTCGAGATAATAATTCCACGAATCATACATATTTGAATGGTGATATGGTCTATAGCAATGTGGAGATCGTTATTCCGGATAACAGTAGTATCCGGCTTTCAAATGAAGAATTTTTATTTAAAATGAATTAGGAGGAGCGGAATATGTTTTGTGACAATTGTGGGTGTGAGATTGCGCCAGAGGTGAAAATCTGTCCTGTCTGTGGAAAGAAAGTAGAGGATATGAATCCGGCAGGTATTACGGATGCCGGTACGATCGAAGATGTTTCTACAACAGCAGACGATAAAGCCGAGACAGCAGATGTGATGAAACAGGCATCAGATATAGAAAAGAATCTATCCGATGCTGCAGATAAAGAAAGTGCAGATGTCATTGATACAGATGATATGGAAGAAGAAGGGACTACTGTTTTAAAAGCAGTTGATCTGGAAAAAGAGACCTCTGTTGATGAAGATGAAGAAGGAACAACGGTTCTGAATTCCGATATGTTAAAGGGATCGGCACCAAATGGAATTCCATCATTCCAGAACAGACCAATGGGAGTGAACAATCAGCCAATGCAGGGACGTCCAATGATGGGACCAAACGGTCAGCCGATGCCGGGACGTCCGGTGATGGGACCAAACGGTCAGCCGATGCCGGGACGTCCAATGATGGGACCAAACGGTCAGCCGATGCCGGGGCCGAATGGTGAGGATAAGAAAAAGAACAAGAAGAAGGAAAAGGCTCCAAAGCAGCCAAAGCCACAGAAAGCACCTAAGCCACCGAAAGAGCAGAATGCTTCAAAGGAAAAGAAGGGCAAGGGCGGCAAGATCGCTCTGATCGTTATTCTTATCGTGATCGTTCTTGCAGGTGGTGGAGCTGCAGCAATATTTGTTCCTAAGTTCATGAATTATAATAAAGCTGAGGATGCTTTAAAGAATGGTAAAGTAGATGAGGCAATTGACCTTTATAATAAAGCAAAGCCGATCAAAGATTCTAAGACCAAGGTAAATGGTGGAGCATATTTTGAATACGCAGAGAATCTGTTTGCAGCCGGAAACTTTGTTGAAGCTGCAGATAATTACAGAAAGGCAGCAGGTCTTAACTATGAGGGGGCTGCTCAGAAGGAGAAAGAGAGCTACTTTAGTCAGGCCGAAAAGCTGTATGGTGAGGCAAATTACACAGAAGCAGCAGATTATTATGAGAAAGCAGGAGATGTAAATGGTGCAGCCGATAAGGTAAAAGAATGTTCTTATATGAATGGTTGTGCATTGGAAGGTGAGAAGAAGTACGATGAGGCCATTCAGGCATTTACCGCAGCCGGTGACTATCAGGATGCAGCCGAAAAAATTAAGGAATGTTATTATAATGATGCGGTTGACAAGATGGCAGCAGGCGATTATATTAATGCAAAAGATTTATTTGTAAAGTCAGAATATAATGATTATGCAGATAAAGCAAATGAGTGTCTGTGCTTACTGGCAGAACAGTATGTATCACAGCAGGATTATTCAAAAGCGATCGAGACATATGGTCAGGTCGATTCTTCCTATAAGGACTGTACAGCAGATATAGACGCTGTGCGAATCAAATGGGCAAAGCTTTTGAGTGATGGAAAAGATTATAAGGCAGCAGTAGAGATGTATAGTCAGGTTACGACCAAGGATATGACTAAAAAGATCAACAAAGCAAAGTCTAAATACATCAAGGATCATTTTGACAGTAACGATGAGACTACTATGAATTACATCTGTGATCTTCGTCAGGCAGGTTATGACTCAGCAGATGATGATTATACAGCACTGACAGGCTGGTTTATTGAGTCATTTGTAAATGATGACAAGGAAGATTATAAGAGTAAGAATGATTCAGCTTCATCTGATAAAACGATCTATATCCATACGATGTTTTTAACAGAGAATGATGTAACAATGAACCTGAAAGGTTACGTTGTATATTCAGATGGAACAAAGAGCAATGAAGTTACATTTGGTGAAGTGAAAGACAGATATACAACGTGGATGAGCATTGATTCCTCACAGGCGATCAAGGGAGCAGCTACGTTATACATATATGAGATTGATACAAACCGATTGATAGAGAAGTATGTATTTACTATAGAATAAAGATCGGAAAATAGTACAGATAAAAAGCGGCTGTATTCTGAATTAAGAGTTGCAGACGCTTTTTATGCCGAAGTATGTAGAAAGGAACAGTGGACACATGGAGTCAGTCAGCAAGAGAACAATGTCCAATCAGAATACGGGGAATACAGTACAGCAGATGGAAAGTGAATTTACTCCCGGAGTAGAGATCAAGATCATTGTAGCGGTTATTTTCCTTATGGCGTTCGGTCTGGTCATGATCTTCAGCGCGTCCAGTTATACATCATCTATAAGCAGTGCTACGAATTATGATTCGGCATTTTATTTTAAGAAACAGTTGAAAATGATTATTTTGGGAATGGTGGCTGCCGGAGTGGTAAGCGTGATTCCGTATAAGGCATTTAAGAAGGTCGGACCTTTGATGTATGGTTTATCGATCGTTTTGATCTTTGCTTTAAAAACGCCACTTGGTATAACATCCGGCGGTGCGACCAGATGGTTGAATCTTGGAATAATCCAGTTACAGGTTGCCGATGCTACAAAGGTATGTATGATTATCTTTATGGCATATTATGTCAGCAAATACTGGAAAGAAATGCATAAGTTTCTTAGGATATTTAAGCTGTGGCTGTTTATTGCATTTCAGGCAGGACTGATTCTTGCCATTTCTTCAAACCTGAGTAGCTGTCTGATCTTATTATTGATGGTATTTGTTCTGACCTTTATCGTAGGTAAGAATCCATCCCTGCATATCGGAGTCGGAGTGTTTGGTATTGTCGCTGTGATTATATTGATCATATGGTTGAAGGCAACAATGCCGCTTGAAAGTGAGATGGATAAGTATCCGTATCAGATCCAGCGTTTCTTCGGATGGATCGACCCGGAGCGTTATGCCGGCTCACTTGGTTATCAGCCATTGCAGTCCTTATATGCCATCGGAAGCGGCGGCTTACTTGGAAAGGGGCTTGGAAATGGTACACAGAAGCTGAGTAATATTCCGGAAGCACAGAATGATATGATCTTTGCGATCATCTGTGAGGAGTTGGGATTGGTTGGAGCGATCATTATGTTCCTGATGTTCGGCTATCTGTTGTATCAGATGTTTATTGTTGTAAGAGAATCGAAGAATCTATATGGAAGCGTAGTTGTAATAGGAGTTATGCTTCATATTATCTTTCAGATTATAGTTAATGTATGTGTTGCTGTGAACTTTTTCCCGAATACGGGTGTATCCCTTCCGTTTATCAGTTCGGGTGGTTCGGCGATCCTATGTACCATGATCGAGATCGGTCTGGTGCTTGGCATACGAAGACAGCAATGTAATAGAAAATATTCCAGAATAAATTAATTGAGGAGAGATTATGAGAAAAATAGGAAAAGGCTTAATTCTGACTGCATTATTTGCAGTCTGTACAGTAGGAATGATCGGGCTAAATCTGGATGCTGCAACTTTGCAGAATAAGGATCAGAAGAGTTATGATATCGAGATCATGACAGATGGACAGATCCCGGGCGCAGACAGTTCGACGACAGAAGCGCCAACAACAGAAGAACCGACAACGGAAGCTCCAAAGAATGGCTGGGTAAAAGAGCCTGATGGTAGAAAATACTATGTAAACGGTGTTGCAAAGACGGGAAGTCATGTAGCGATCAAGGACAGTAATGGCAAGAAATATTATTATTCTTTCGATAAGAAGGGTAATCTTGTGTATGGTCTTGTGAAGGTAAATGGTAAGCTGTACTATCATTCTTCAAGTGACAAGAAGCATCCGGGTGCAGCTGTTACTGGATGGCAGCAGATAAAAGGTAAGAAGTATTATTTCAGCAAGAAGACCTGTGCAGCTTATACAGGATATAAGAAGATAGGAAATTCCAGATATTTCTTTGACAGCAAGGGAAGGATGCTGACAAAGAAATGGAAGACGGTTGAGAAAAGAAAGTATTACTTTGGCAAGGATGGCAAGGCTGAAACAGGACTTGTGAAGATCAGTGGAAAGAAATATTATTTCAGTAAAAAAGGTGTCCTGCAGAAAAGCAAATTTGTAAAATATAAGGGAAAGAAGTATTACCTTGGAAAGACAGGTAAGGCTGCAGCAGGTGAAGTAAGGAAGGTAAATAGTAGCTACTATTACTTTAATAAATCAGCAAGCATGATAAAGAGTTCCTGGATTAAGACATCGAAGGGCAAGTACTATTTTGGTAAGAGCGGAAAAGCCTATACCGGATCACATAAGATCAATAATAAGGTGTATGTATTCCGTTCAAACGGAACGTTGGTAACACAATCAGGTCTGGTGACGATATCCGGCAAGACTTATTATATGAACAGCAATGGTACAGCACAGACCGGATATAAGAAGATTGGTGATGCATATTACTATTTTGGTAAAGATGGTGTTATGTATAGAAAGAAATGGGCGTATGTCGGTGGATATAAGTTCTATTTCTGTTCTAATGGTAAGCGTGCAGTCGAAGTAGATGATGTCATCGGAGATCAGGATGCTTATGAGATCATCATTAATAAGAAAACCAATGTTGTAACTGTATATGCAAAGGATGGAAAGAATGGATATATTATTCCGGTACGTGCTTTTATATGTTCTACCGGTGTGAGCACACCACTTGGTACATTCCATACACAGAGCCGTTACAGATGGCATGAACTGATGGGACCATGCTGGGGGCAGTGGTGCAGTGGTATCTACGAAGGCTATCTGTTCCATTCGGTATACTACAACGATGTAAATAATAACAATGCACTTAGCGTAAATGCTTATAATAAGCTTGGCACAACATGTTCACATGGATGTGTAAGACTGACAGCAGGAGATGCAAAGTGGATTTATGATCACTGCAGTGTCGGAACAAAGGTAACGATCATTAATGAAAGCGGCAGAGATCCATTTCCAAAGCCAACTGCATATAAGCTTCCATCATGGCATACATGGGATCCGACAGATCCTAATATGCAGTATAAATGTAAACAGAAGGGCTGCCACTAGGGAGGACGATCGTGCACACGATTATTAAAAAACTATTTGCGATATCTTTAATATGTATATGTATGTGTGCCTGTGTGTCCTGCAAAAAGGAGGAGACACAGACGGAAGGAACAACAGAGGCGATAACGAATGGATCGGTAGAAGATTCTTCGGCGTTTATTCCGTTGGGAATGGTCATTGATGTTTCACAAAATGATATGATCAAAGATGTAACTTACGAGATAAAAGACACAGAGATCGCTGTTGTGAATTTTAAATATAATGGACTTCAGTGTCAATTTCGGGGATCGGCAGTTCATAATGAATTTGATCTGGCCGGTGTTCAGAATAATGGTGACGGAAATATGGTTGTAACTTCTGTAGGAAGTTATAATGCGACCTATTATAAGCTGGATCCCGGAAGAGTGGTATTCTGGAGCGATGAAAATATTCATTACAGTCTGTATGTATATGTTACGGCGGAAGATTCTGTGTTAGAGGAGATTTTGTCAAATCTGATATTTGAGAATCATTATACGGAGCGTGCCGATGTAAAGAAAAGTACAGAGGCAGCAGCCGAAGAGTTTGCCGGACAGGTTATAACGATCATTCAGAATAAGGATATGCAGGCCTTATCAGAGATTATGAATTATCCGCAGGAGCTTGGAAGCGGACAGTCGATCGGAAATATAGATGAGCTTATGGCGATTCCGGCAGAAGATATTTTTACAAAGGATATTCTTGAAGCCGTGAATGAAGATTCTCTGGCTAACCTGCGACAGGGCAGAGATGGCGATTCTTATCTTATTGGTTCAAATTATAAAAACATCTATTTTCGAAAAAATGCAGATGGAGATTTTAAAATTGTAAAAATAAATAATTAAGAATAGAAAGCAGCCCATTTAGCTGCCCGTAATGCAAAAACTGCCCCTGCAAAATAAGTGTGAAGATTA
>NZ_DS480311.1:12082-40472 GCF_000154245.1 Clostridium sp. L2-50
GGGCTGCTTTTTATGTGAAAAAAATATGGCGAAAATCTTGTAGAATTCTGTAGGAATAATGCCTACGATATGAATTGTAGAGATGGGAAGATAAATGTAGAATTATTTTGTGTAATGGACAGGCTGGGTCTGACTGTCCGAAAATAAAGCAGGAGGGTACATATAAATGGGAAATAAATATCTGATAAAGGAAGCGGCAAAGCTGGTTGATGTGGAGCCTCATGTATTAAGGTATTGGGAAGAGGAACTTGATATGCGGATCAAGCGGAATGATATGGGACATCGATATTATGATGAGCAGGATATCCGCATTTTAAAGAAGATAAAGGAATTGAAGGATCGCGGAATTCAGCTTAAGGCAATACATGAACTGGTGCAGAAAATGTATGATATTTTGGAAAATGGTGTTCCGGCAGAGGATGCATCCAAAGAGGTAGAGGCAGATTTTACCTCGGAGTTAGTGAATACGGTAACACAGATCGGTGAAGATGTGGATGACGATCAGGCAAGGATCGTGGATTTCAAGCTGGTTCAGTTCCAGTCCGTGATGTCAAAGATCGTTGGAAATTCCATAAAGGAGAATATTAAGCCAATCAGTCAGGCAGTGACAGCGGAGACAACCGAGCAGATAGCAAAGCAGATGGATGTCATTATGAGAGAACAGGACGAGCGGGCTGAGGAGCGGTACCGAAGACTGGATACCGTGATCCGGGAAATGCAGCAGACCAGACGGGAGATTGCGGCAGCAGAAACTACCGGAAAAAAGAAAAAACATTTCTTTGGCAAGAAAAATAAGTAACAATGTATGCAGATCCATCTATCATTCGTTTTCTTTATAAAAACTTCATATAAGAGGCTGCAAAAGCATGATATAATGAGCGTAAGCCGAGCAATGCAGAATAAAAAGTACATAGACCGAATGTAAGCTTGCTTACAATGAGGTCTATGTAGTTTTTATTCTATAGTGCGAAGCACGGACATCGAGTAATCAGAAAGATTACGAGATGAGCATTGCGAAGGAAAAGACATCGAGTAATCAGAAAGATTACGAGATGGGTATTGAAAATTTTTTATAAAGGAAAACATATGAAGATCATTAAAAAAGTTAAATGGGCATTGGTTTCGGTTTGGATTTTTATCGTGTTGATCATGGTGATAGGAACGATTGTGATCGGACGAAGTTATCTGTCAGAAATGTTTGGAGATGGATATAGTATACAGTCATTATATTCCATTAGTGATCCGATCAAGGAGACCTATAGAAATCTGTCGATTATCATGTCGGAGGTACAGGAAGATCTGCAGACAAATCCCAATAAATTTTATGATAAAAAATATTTTGAAAGTTTGAATCAGAAAGCTGGAAATTACAGGACATCGGTTCTCGTCTATCTGAACGGAGAATTTGTATATTCCGGAATACAGAAAGATATAGAGGAACTGGAATCCTCGTTACTTACTAAAAGAACCATTTATACAAATGGTGAAAGAGACATTGATCAGGATAACAATTTATCGGAAGTCAGTGTGGAAGATATGGGGGCACAAGGTTCATACTCATTTGGAGAGAATGGAAAAACCTATGAATATATGTTGACTACCCCGCAAGCATATCTGTGTAATGAGATTGATTATCAGATTGACGGAAAACCGATCAGCGTTTTTCTGGTTACCTACTATGGTAATTATGTCAGCCAGTTTAAGAGTGCACTTGTGGGTTTCATTTTTATGATGTTTTTGATCATGCTTGTGTTGACGACGGCATTGTTAGCGCTGGTATATACACAGTTTATTCGACCGTTGGTACGATTAAAAGAGGCAGCAGAGGAGATCGGTACAGGAAATTTGAACAGCCCGGTCGACGTGAGCAGCAGCAGAAAAGATGAGATCGGAGAGTTATGCCGGTCATTTAATGACATGAGGGTACGTTTGAATGAGTCTGTTGAGCTTAAGATGCAGTATGAGGAAGAGAACAGAGAGTTGATCAGTAATATTTCCCATGATCTGAAAACGCCGATCACGACGATCAAAGGTTATGTCGAAGGTCTGATGGATGGTGTGGCAGATACGCCGGAGAAACAGGATCGCTATCTGAAGATGATCTATAATAAGGCAAATGAATTGGATGCGTTGATTAATGAGCTGTCGCTCTATACAAATATTACGAACAATGCGATACCATATGAATTCCACAGGGTATCAGTTAAGGATTATTTTAATGATTGTATGGAAGAGGTTCGGGCAGATCTGTTGTCACATAATATGACTCTTACTTATAATAACTATTGTGCAGAAGATGTAAAGGTTGTCGTTGATCCGGATCAGTTGAAGCGAGTTATCAACAACGTTGTTACGAATGCAATCAAGTATACAGACAAAGAGGAAGGTCATATTGACATTTCTATAGAGGAAAGTGAGAAGATGATCAAGGTATCGATCAATGATGATGGACGGGGTATTGATAAAGAGAGCCTGCCGCATATATTTGACCGAACCTATCGTGCAGACAATGCAAGACGTTCCAGAGGCGGAAGCGGACTGGGACTTGCTATCTGTAAGAAGATCGTGGAAGAACATGGTGGAAAGATCTGGGCAACCAGTACGAAAGGCGAGGGTACAACGATCTATTTCACATTGAAGAAGTACATCAAGGAGGAAAATAAAGATGAGCAGAATATTGATAATTGAAGATGAACTTAGTATTGCAGAACTGGAGAGAGATTATCTGGAGTTAAATGATTTTGAAGTCGAAATAGAGACAAACGGAGCAAAGGGTCTGGATAAGGCACTGGAGAATGACTACAGTCTGATCCTGCTTGATCTGATGCTGCCGGATCTGGATGGATTTGAAATCTGTCGTCAGATTCGTGAGAAGAAGGATATTCCGATCATCATGGTAACAGCGAAGAAGAATGATATTGATAAGATTCGTGGATTGGGACTTGGTGTTGATGATTATGTAACAAAACCCTTCAGTCCAAGCGAACTGGTTGCCAGAGTAAAAGCACATATCTCCAGATATGAGAGATTGATCGGTTCAACTGCATTGCAGAATGATGTGATCGAGATTCGTGGTTTGAAGATCGATAAAACTGATCGTCGTGTCTATGTGGATGGCGAAGAGAAGGTATTTACAAATAAGGAATTTGATCTTTTGACCTTCCTTGCAAGCAATCCGAATAAAGTATTTTCAAAGGATGAACTGTTCAATAAGATTTGGAATATGGAGAGTATCGGGGATATAGCGACCGTAACGGTTCATATTAAGAAGATTCGCGAGAAGATTGAATTTGATACATCTAAGCCACAGTATATCGAGACTGTATGGGGCGTAGGATACAGATTCAGAATGTAGTGAGACAGAAATTATTCAGGCAGGAGAGAGCGTATCAGGGCTTTGGATTGTAAGAGGTTCTGATAAGGAGATAACAGATGAAGATAGAAGTATTATATGAAGATAATGATATATTGGTTGCTGTGAAGCCGTACGGACTGCCATCACAGCCGGATAAGAAGAATTCTGAAAATATGGTCAGTATGTTGAAGCTCCGTATCTTTGAGAAAGAGCATCGGACAGAGGAACCGTATCTGGCACCGATCCACAGATTGGATCGACCGGTTGGCGGCATTATGTTATTTGCAAAGAATAAAGAAGCTGCGGCAAAATTGTCTAAACAGAGCGAAGATGGTGAGATGGTCAAATATTATCAGGCGATCTTAACAGGTGAACTTCCGAATGATGCCGGAACGATTACGAATTATCTGATTCATGATAACCAGACCAATGTCACAAGGATTGTGGATAAAGATACACCGGGAGCAAAATTAGCAGAGCTTGATTATGAAGTGTTAGATGTCATGGAGACAGATGATGGAATCTTAAGCTATGTGCTGATCAATCTTATCACAGGCAGAACACATCAGATCCGTGTTCAGATGGCTGGTAAAAAAGCAGGCATTTGGGGTGATACAAAGTACAATCCTAAGTTCCGGAAGACAAAAAAATCTTATAAACAGATCGGTCTTCATGCATCCAGGCTGGAATTTGAACATCCTGTGACAGGAGAACACATGGTATTTAAGAATGAGCCGGAAGGCAAGGCATTCGAGATTATCGAGCTGGATGAATTTTAGAGATAAAAACCGAAGCTATAGGACAAAATGTGTTGATAAAAACCGCCTTCAACCCTGATAAATAAAGGGATGAAGGCGGTTTAATCTTTTTCAAATAAAATTTGAGGGTGAAAAATATGCTGATAGCTGAATCTGTCTACTACATATATCTATTTGGTTTTTGGGATAGATGTCGGATAGATTACATCTTCAAAGCCATTATAGCTGTGAACCCAGCGCATATTTCCATCGCTGTCATATTCTATTAAGTAGCTTATGATTTCGTCCCTGAAAGTCATAATAAGAACGTTCTGATCATTTATCTCATAGGTTCCTGTCCGTGTCGTCTGCCCTTTTTCGGTGACGGTCATATCTTCTGAGAAGGTAAAGTTCCCCTGATCCTCTACTGTCCATAGGGAATCGCACAGTTTTTCTTCAACTGTCCGTTCATCCCGTTTTTCAGGAAGATGGGTCATAACGAAATAGATTGAGACAAATGCTGCTGTGAGGATCAGAACAACGATAATGGTTATCTTCATAACTTTGAAGGTATGTGTCGTTTTCCTCTGTCTGGACAGGGATGCCTGCTGATCTTTGATCATATCCTGATAGGAGGCTGTGATACTGTAGCTTGAGCCTGTGATACTATTTGTCTTGTTTGTTGATAGTTCCTGTGTTGATTTTAACCGCAGGATAGCAGTCTCGGTCATGCCTTTGGTATTGATGTCTTCGGTCTGATTCGGAAGCTCTTTTTCCTGCAGGTATTGTTCGGAGATGGGAAGTCTGCCTGACTTGTCTGTTCCATTTTTCAGATGGAAGGAAGAATGGGTCTGTTCTTGTTCACTCATTTATTTATCCCTCGGTTTATATACGCAATTTATCATGGATACTATATACACAATTGGTAGAAAATGCAAGAAAAAAATATTTTGCATTCTATAAGAACAATTCCACGAGAACAAGCTATGAGAACAAGCAAAAATCCCTTGAAAATATTGGACTATATCTATATAATGACAGAAGGTATGTAACTTTTTAAAAGACAGGTATAGATGTCAGACACATTTAAAAGGTTACACGATAGAATTATTTTATGAGTATATAAAGGAGAAAATTGAGATGGCTAATGAAAAGAAATTAGTAGAGGCTATTACTTCCATGGACGAAGATTTTGCCCAGTGGTACACAGATGTTGTAAAGAAAGCAGAGCTTACAGATTATTCAAGTGTAAGAGGATGCATGATTTTACGACCGGCCGGTTATGCCATCTGGGAAAATATACAGAAGGAACTCGACAGAAGATTCAAGGAAATAGGCGTAGAAAATGTATATATGCCATTGTTCATTCCTGAAAGTCTTCTTCAGAAGGAGAAGGATCACGTAGAAGGATTTGCACCTGAAGTTGCATGGGTAACACAGGGTGGCTTGGATCCACTTCCGGAGCGTTTATGTGTAAGACCTACATCAGAGACTCTGTTCTGTGATCTGTATTCGAATATCATTCATTCATATAGAGATCTTCCAAAGGTTTATAACCAGTGGTGTTCAGTTGTTCGTTGGGAAAAGACAACCAGACCTTTCCTTCGTTCGATGGAATTCTTATGGCAGGAAGGTCATACGGCACATGCTACAGCAGAAGAAGCAGAGGAAAGAACCATCCAGATGTTAAATGTCTATGCTGATTTCTGTGAGCAGGTTCTGGCTATTCCTATGATCAAGGGACGTAAGACAGATAAAGAGAAGTTTGCAGGTGCAGAGGCTACTTATACGATCGAAGCTCTGATGCATGATGGTAAGGCACTTCAGTCCGGAACAAGCCATAATTTCGGAGATGGATTTGCCAAGGCATTTGGCGTTCAGTATACAGACGCAAATAATAAATTACAGTATGTACACCAGACTTCATGGGGTATGTCAACCAGAATTATCGGCGCGATCATCATGGTTCATGGTGATGACAGCGGTCTGGTGCTTCCACCAAGAATCGCTCCTACACAGGTTATGATCATTCCGATCAACCAGAAGAAGGAAGGCGTTCTTGAAAAGGCACAGGAGGTCAAGGCAGCTCTTTCTGAGAAGTTCACAGTTAAGCTGGATGATTCTAATAAGAACCCAGGCTGGAAATTCTCTGAGCAGGAGATGCGCGGCATTCCGGTTCGTATCGAGATCGGACCAAAGGATATCGAAGCTGGTCAGGCAGTTATCGTACGTCGTGATAACAGAGAAAAGACAGTTGTGTCATTAGATAATATTACAGAAGCAGTTGGAGAGATCCTTGAGAAGATGCAGGCAGACATGCTTGCAAAGGCAACTGCTCACAGAGATGCCAATACACATGAGGCTCATAACTGGGAAGAATTCACTGACATTCTGACAAGAAAGCAGGGATTCATCAAAGCTATGTGGTGTGGCGACAGAGCCTGTGAGGAAGCGATCAAGGATGAGACCGGTGCAACAACCAGATGTATGCCATTTGAGCAGGAGCATCTGTCCGATGTCTGTGTACATTGCGGTAAGCCTGCAAAGACGATGGTATACTTTGGCAAGGCATACTAAGAGGAACATCGGCAAAGACGATGGTATACTTTGGCAAAGTATGATAAAAGAAAGAGTAGCCATTAGCAGATGATAGATAAGTAGTGTATTTGATTTTGCAGAATTTATGATACTTGCAATAGGTGATAACAAACATATTAATAGATTGTTATCACCTATTTTAATGTAATATATATTTGGGATGGAATATGCTGTTTTCAATTGATATCATGAAATATGGCATAGATGATGGCGCAATCATGAAGTATATGGTATAGATGATGACGCTTGAGGGTATATTGGATGAAAAAGCTTGTTAATACCCAGACGAAGGATAGGCATACGGGTATGACAGCTAAGAAACAGAAGTGATACCCAAGTGAGAGGTAGGCATACGGGTATGACAGCTAGAAAACAGAAGTGATACCCAAGTGAGAGGTAGGCATGTGGGTATGACAGCTAAGAAACAGAAGTGATACCCAAGAGAGAGATAGGCATGTGGGTATGACAGCTAAGAAACAGAAATGATACCCAAGTGAGAGGTAGGCATGTGGGTATGACAGCTAGAAAACAGAAGTGATACCCAAGAGAAGGGCAGGCGCGTGGGTATGACAGCTAAGAAACAGAAGTGATACCCAAGAGAAGGATAGATCATAGGGTATACTAGAAGAGAAGATGAGAGATACCCTATCAAAAAATAAAGTAATGGTATTGTGTACAGAAAGGCATAGAAATACCCAAGGAGGAGGTTGTGATATGGAGATCAGGATGCCGGAGAATGCGAAAAAGGTAATAGAGACACTGGAAGCTGCCGGATATGAAGCCTATATTGTTGGTGGCTGTGTGAGAGACAGTATTCTTGGCAGAGAACCGGGAGACTGGGATATTACGACAGCAGCAAGACCGGAACAGGTAAAGGCGTTATTCAGACGGACGATCGATACTGGAATTAAGCATGGTACGGTTACGGTTATGTTTGGTAAAGAGGCATATGAAGTAACCACCTACCGGGTGGATGGAGAATATTCCGATCACAGAAGACCGGATTCTGTGGAATTTACTGCGAATTTAGAAGAAGACTTGAAGCGTAGGGATTTTACGATCAACGCTATGGCATACAGTCCTTCAGCAGGTGTGATCGATCTGTTCGGTGGAATGGATGATCTGGACAATAAGGTCATTAAGGCGGTCGGTGATCCGCTGGCACGGTTTGACGAAGATGCCCTGAGAATCCTTCGGGCGATCCGGTTTGCAGGCCAGCTTGATTTCACAATCGAGAGGGATACCAGAAAGGCGATGATCCTGCGGGCACAGTTCTTACAGGATATCAGTGCCGAACGTATCCGCGTGGAGCTTGACAAATTGCTGACTTCTGCGCATCCGGAGAAATTGATGGAAGCATATGTGACAGGTATAACAGCATATATCCTGCCGGAATTTGACCGAATGATGGAACAGCCGCAGAACAATCCATACCACAAATACAACGTAGGAGTTCATTCGATGGAAGCAGTTAAGGTTATTGAGCCAACTACAGTATGCAGATGGGCTGCGCTGCTTCATGATGTGGGAAAGCCGGAATGTCATACAGTGGATGAAAATGGTATCGACCATTTCTATGGACATAATGAGAAGGGGGCAGAGATTGCCCGTAAGGTGCTTCGCAGACTGCGGTTTGACAATGAAACGACAGATCTGGTATGCAAGATGGTGCTGTGGCATGATTATGGTTTAGGGGAGATGTTGAAAAAGACAACCTTCCGAAAAGCACTCAGCAGGATGGGAGCAGATTTCTTCCCTTATTATATCAAGATTCGCCGGGCGGATATGGCGGCGCAGAGTGATTATAAGTTAGAAGAACGGAGAGGCAGCATCGAGCATCTGGAGAAATTGTATCAGGAGATCACGGATGCGAAAGATTGTCTGACGATTAAACAGCTTGCCATCAATGGAAAGGATTTGATCGCACTTGGCGTAAAGCCGGGAAAAGAGATCGGCGATATCCTGCAGGAGCTTCTGAATCAGGTGCTTGGCAGTCCTGAGTTGAACAACAGAGAAACGCTGCTGTCTATGGCAGATAAATATATTAAGAAGTAAAAAAATAAAGGTGGAATTATAACTGCATCCAGCTAATTATATATTGACATTACCCAAGATTTCGTAATGAGATGCATAGTGCCGGTAAATACGAGTGCCTGTTTGAGTCCGAAGGTAAATGTGACATTTTATGTGAAAGACAGGAGATTATTTAAAACAGATAAAAATATGGAGGTGTAGAATGAGACTGAGGAATGTGTTAATTGTTGTGAAAGATATTGAACGGTCAAAGCAATTTTACCATGATCTGTTTGAACTCGAACCAATATTAGATAATGACGGAAATCTGATTCTGACGGAAGGATTAGTATTGCAGGATGAGAGGATATGGAAAGATTTTCTTAAAAGAGATGTGATATCCCACAATAATTCCACCGAGCTATATTTTGAGGAGCGGGATATCGAAGCTTTTGTTGAAAAGCTGGAGCGGTTATATCCATCGATTGAATATGTAAATCCACTTATGGTTCACAGTTGGGGACAGAAGGTGGTTCGTTTCTATGATCTGGATGGAAATCTGATCGAGGTTGGGACGCCGGCGTAACCGGAAACAGACAAGGAAGCTATATGCGGCGGAAAATTTATAATTCTGGGTGAAACATTGAGGTAACTGTGTATTAAGGGAAAATCTGTTTGACATGAAGGAAAGCAAGTAATACATAAGCTGACGGGGCTAAATAACAGGAGAGAAAAAATGAGAAACATCGTTTTGCTTGTCAGATATACAACACAATCAGGGATGAGAGGGAAATTTGTTGAGGCTGTGATGGCATCCGGGATTTTAGATCAGATTCGGAAGGAAAAAGGATGTGTGTCATATAATTATTATGAGGATGTCGAAGATCCGGACAAACTGCTGCTCGTAGAGGAATGGGAATCGGAGGAGGATCAGCAGAAGCATTTGCAGATGCCGCATATGGAGATGTTAAAGCAGATAAAAGAAAAATATGTCTTTGATACAGTAGTAACAAAAAGATAGGGTTTATATAATGGGAAAGGGGAAATTACTATGTGGAAAATATTTATAATTTTATTCGGAGTGCTTTTCGGCATATTTATTCCAAAATCAATATACGAGAATTATACAGATACAAATCGGGAAGACAGTACTTATGAAGAATATTCATATGCAGACTCAGAGGACAGTGTTTATGGGGACTATCCGTATCCAGATCCGGAGTATGCTGCCGGACGAGGTAACTTGAAAACCTATAACAACAAGGACTATGATCCGACAAAAACAGACTGGGAAAATTATGGGGATACCGGCTCGATCATGGAGATTGCGGACACGGACTGGGCATTAGAAAATGCTCCCGTGTTTCATGTAGAAACAAAGGAACAACTGGCTGGAGTTGTGTATTATGTCAATGCAGTCAAAGGGTATAATGATTCCGTGGAACTCTACCTTGAGGCGGATATAGATCTTGACGGTCTGGAATGGGTTCCGATGGGCGGATGGTACAGACCAGATAGATATCTTGAGTACACTACATTTGTGGGGCTTATAGATGGACAAAATCATATAATAAAAAATATGCATATAGATACAAAATACGGTGGACATTGCGGATTTGTAGGATATTCTTATTCCTTGCAGGTGAAGAATATCACTTTTGAAAAGGCATATGTGTCTGGAGGAACGTATGTAGGAATTGCAGGCGGAGAAATTTATGGTTCTGAAGACTGGATAAATGTAAATGTATCAGGTATGGTTGGAACACCCGGACCTGAAACCGGCTCGATCGTTGGCAGGGAAGCCGGTATTAATTTCAGAGACTGCGATGCAACGGTTGTGTATAAAAAGGAAAACGGAAGATTTGGAAGTATCCGGTATTTTTCACACAGATATCAGTTAATTGCAGAAACACCGGTTGTTGAAGCATTTACCCTGACTTATGAAAATGGCGTGATCATAAGAGATGAAGTTGAAGGATATGATAATCTGGGCTGGCATATTGAGCGGGATGGTTCGCTTCTTTTGGACAGAGCAGCAGAAGGTGAATTGCAGCTGCCGGCAGAATATACATATCCGGATACATCGATCTGGCTTGAGGCATATATAAATGGAACGTATATCAGAGTCAGCAATATAATCGAAGTGCCTTGATCAGATAGCGCTATTTTGTCCGGTATTTCAGGAGAAAGGGAAGTATATTATGTGTTTGCGGAGTGGTGGTGTTTCAGATATTATAATAATATACTTAAATTTGGAGAGCAAAAATGGTTGTATATAAATATGGTGATCCGGAAGCAAATATTGTATTGATTCAGCCAGTGGGAGATCATGATGTGCATGATATAGAAAATGAGGTTTCAGAGATAAAGAAGAGGACTTCTCTGGAATTTCAGATGGTCGCAGTTAAAGTAGATAGCTGGAATCAGGATCTGTCTCCGTGGAGAGCACCTGCTGTATTTGGAAATGAAAATTTTGGCGAGGGCGCATCGGCGTTACTGGTGCAGATATTGGAATTGTGCAAGGATGAAAGAAAGACTTATTATCTCGGTGGATATTCCCTTGCAGGACTGTTTGCACTTTGGGCATCCTGCCAGACGGACAGGTTTGCCGGGATAGCGTCAGCATCCCCATCAGTTTGGTTTCCGGGATTTCTTTCGTATGTGAAAGAATATGGGATTGCAAGCCCGGTTGTTTATCTGAGTCTTGGTGATCGGGAAGAAAGAACGAAGAATCAGGTTATGGCTACGGTAGGCGATTGTATCCGGGAATTGTATGGATGGCTACAGGAGCAGGAGATTGACAGTATACTGGAATGGAATCAGGGAAATCATTTTAAAGAACCGGGAATCCGGACGGCGAAAGCATTTGCATGGGTGATGGAAAGAACAAAAGGAACGATCAGAGGAAGGTGATACTTTATGAATGTTACGATGCTTGGAACAGGAAGTGCACTTGTTACGGAATGTTATAACACCTGTTTTGTGTTGCAGGAAAATGAGAAATATTTTATGGTGGATGGTGGCGGTGGAAGTGCCATTCTGCATCAGTTAAAGCATGCCGGAATTGACTGGAAAGAGGTTAGAACTATCTTTGTGACACATAAACATATCGATCACATTACGGGTATCATATGGATGATCCGTATGATATGCCAGCATATGAAGCAGGGCGAATATGAAGGCGAAGCTGTGATATATGCACATGATGAAGTCATTGATCTGCTGCTTGATCTGGCCAGAAAACTTCTGCCAAAGAAAGAGACAGATTTTATCGGTAAACGGCTGCATCTGATAGCAGTTAAAAATGGAGAGTCTGTTGAAATTTTGAATAAACGGGTTACATTTTTTGATATCCAATCCACAAAAGCGAAACAGTTCGGTTTCTGCATGGAACTGGGAGATGGAGAGAGATTAACCTGCTGCGGAGATGAACCATACAATCCATGTGAAAAGAAGTATGCAGAGAACAGTACATGGTTGTTGCACGAAGCATTTTGTCTGGATGGTCAGGCGGATATATTCCATCCATACGAGAAGCATCATTCAACAGTGAAAAATGCCTGTGAGTTTGCAGAAGAATTGCATGTGAAAAATCTGCTGCTGTATCATACAGAGGATCGGAATCTTTCACATCGAAAAGAATTGTATTATGAAGAAGGAAGAAAATATTTCAGTGGGAATCTTCTGATCCCGGATGATCTGGAAACGTTTATAATTTAATATGGTGATCCGGACGGCGAAAGCATTTGCATGGTTGATGAAGAATATGCTAATATAGTTAGCAGAGGCTAACTGCATTGGCATATTTTTTTTATAAAGGAGAATAGATATTATGTTACAGTGGAAAATATTTATGGTGATGGCATTGATCGGGCATATATTGTGTGGGATTTCAGATGGATTTCTGACATATGCTCCAAATGGAAAAGTCAATCTGACAAATTTTAAGGATTATGAAAAATCCAAGGTAGCCTTTCATGGAATGCCACTGAAGAATCTGTCGGTTGCGATGTTGTTGGGCGTGTGTGCAATGACGCTTGAGATATTCGGATACATAGCTCTTTGTGATTGGATGCAGCAGTATTCAGAAACATATTATCTGATCATGCTAATAACAACACTTGTCATGTTTATCAATCTTGCATTGCATCATCTGTTCTGTTGTCTGGTTGAATGGTTTTTTGTAAAATTAAATCTGACAGAAGAAGCTCTGCACGCGGTATGGGATTTCTTTAAGACAACCTGTTATACGATGTATCTGGGATATCTGGGAATGTTGGTATTTGCGGCAGCATTTTTTATTGCTGTTGTGACAGGAAAAACTTCACTTCCGGCATGGGCATGTATTTTTAATCTGCTGCCGCTTGCAATCGTGATCCTGCCAACAAAACTTCCGGCAAAAGCAAATGTAATCGGGGTGATCATGTTTGCCGGGTTGCTTTTTCTTATATAATGGTCACGTTCGAGAGTCGGGAACTATCGGCGTTCTTACTTTATAGAAATTATCTTGTAAAAAAGTATAAAATAAAGGAAAATGTAAAAAAAGTATAAAATGAGGTAATATATGCAGAAGCCATTTACAATTACATTTAGTAAAGCACCGAAAAACGCATGCATTCATGCAGATAAAACAGCATATTATCATTTACCGGGGCTGTTCGAATTCTATGAGCTGTATCGTGTATTCCTGCCATTGTTCCGGGAGCACAGAGAATATTTCTATGACTGGTGCGAGATCGGTTCGATCTATGGTGCTCCGGCGGACTGTCTGTGGGGTGGCGGACGTGTTGGATATGGTGATTGTGATCCGGAGGATGTACGGGAATTGATGGACGAGTATGGAATCTCAGCCCGATTGACCTTCAGCAACTCCCTGCTTTGTGAGGAGCATCTGGCGGATAAGAGATGTAACGAGCTTTGCAGATTATTTGAGAAAAACGGAAAGGCAGAAAATGGGGTGATCGTCCATTCGGAGCTGTTGTTAGATTACCTAAAAAAGCAGTATCCGGGTTTTTATTTTGTATCATCGACTACAAAGGTTCTGACAGATTTTGAGGAGTTGGTAAAGGAGACAGATCGGGAAGATTTCCGTTATGTTGTGCCGGATTTCCGATTGAATAAGGCATGGGAAAAATGGGAAACACTGACACAGTCGCAGAGGGATAAAGTGGAATTCCTGTGTAATGAATGTTGTTCCTTTGGGTGTAAGGACAGACGCAAATGTTATGAAACGGTCAGTCGCAAGAATCTTGGAGAGGATTGCCCGGAGCATGAGTGTACGGCTTCAGATGTCATGGGCGGTTATCGTTTTTCAAAGGCAATGACAAATCCGGGATTTATCGGAATCAATGATATAAAAGAAACATATCTGCCGATGGGATTTTCTCATTTTAAGATTGAAGGGCGAAGCCTTGGCAGTGCATTGATCTTGGAATTTTTGCTTTATTACATGACAAAACCGGAATATCAACTGCACGTTCGGGAGGTTGTCTATCTGGATAATATGCTGGATCTTTTTTAATGAAGTAAGTGGTTACGAAAAGGTGACTATGTAATAAAAAAGCGCGTACTTTTTTGCGTGATATTTCAATGTAAGCTATGAGTGTAGCAAAAAAACGCCGGATCATTATTTGTCCGAGATAAGAGAAATAAGGAGTTGGTTTCATATGGCATATTTTAACCGCACTCATCTGGCTGGAAGTTATGTATCAAAGGAGCAGCCACACAGCAAACCAAGAAAGTCGGGCAGAGTTAAGATTGTGGAGTAGTGCAAGAAGTAATATTATATGGTTCAAGGGCAAAAGGTACAGCGATGGAAAGAAGCGATATTGATATTGCTGTTTCGGGTGTGGATAACTTTGAATCACTTGTTGAAAAAGTGGAAGAATTGCCAACACTTTTCAGTGTGGATTTAGTGAATATGGATACCTGTAGGAATCAGTTATTATTGGAGGATATCAGGCAATATGGACGAGAAATTTAACAGACGGTTTTTATCTTTCTGCAATTCACTGGATGGATTGTCGGATTAAAGCCATCCCAATTTTTCGTTTGACTTTTTCGAAAATGAGAAATATAATAACGTCTTGAACGAGTAGCAAACATGCGTAAATCCAGTTTTGCTGCTCTTTTTTTTAATTATATATTGCCATTAAAAAGTGTGTAGCTTATCAGCGTAAGTCCAACTTATAAGATAAGTACACACTTTTTTTATGTGAAAAAGGAGGATTAAATTAAGATGGCGGAAAGTAATAAGATGAGGGAGATGCCGGTAAATAAGCTGATGGTTCAGATGGGAATACCGATGATCCTGTCGATGGCATTACAGGCGGTCTATAATATCGTGGACAGTGCATTTGTAGGCAATATGAAGGTGGGGAGTGAAGCAGCATTAAATGCACTCACACTGGTATTTCCGGTTCAGATGCTTATGGTGGCTGTGGGAATCGGAACAGGTGTAGGAACAAATGCACTTCTTGCCATGACACTTGGGCAGAGAGATATGAAAAAAGCAGCAAGAGTCGCAGGCAACAGCTTATTTCTTGGTGGAATTATTTATGTGGTATGTCTGTTATTTGGTATCTTTGGAGTGAAAGCCTACATCTCATCTCAGACCGTTGATCCGGAAGTTATCTCGATGGGAACAACATATTTGCGGGTCTGCTGTGTGTTGTCCTTTGGCATTGTCTTCTTTTCATTATTTGAAAAATTATTACAGGCAACAGGACGTTCCCTTTATTCAACAATCGGTCAGGTTGCGGGAGCTGTTATAAATATTATTCTTGACCCGATCATGATTTATGGTATCGGACCTGTTCCGGAAATGGGAGTAGCGGGAGCCGCATATGCTACCGTCATAGGACAGATCGTATCTGCCGGTTTGCTTCTGGTATTTCATCTGAAGTTAAATAAGGAATTTGAACATGGAATAAAACATATGAAGCCAAGTGCCAGAACTATGAAAGAGATATATTCCATTGGTCTTCCTGCTATCATTGCACAGGCACTTATGTCAATTATGGTTTATGCGATGAATCTTATTTTAAAGTTCAATCCTTCCGCCCAGACGGCATATGGATTGTTTTATAAGGTGCAGCAGTTTGTATTGTTCCTTGCATTTGGACTGAGAGATGCAATCACGCCGATCATAGCTTTTGCATATGGCATGGGAAGCAAGAAAAGGATCAAAGATGGAATCCGCTATGGTCTTATTTATACCATAGCATTGATGATCCTGGGCGTTCTCATCACAGAGATTTTTCCAAATGCCTTTGCTTCGCTGTTCAATGCAGGTCAGTCAAGAGCGTATTTTATCGGTGCAATGAGAATTATCTCGATCAGTTTTATATTTGCCGGAATCAATGTGGCATATCAGGGAATCTATCAGGCATTGAATGGCGGCCTTGAGTCGCTTGTCATATCACTTCTCAGACAGCTTGTGATCATATTGCCATTGGCAGCGATTTTTTCTGTCTTTGTAAGAAATGGTCAGATAGGTGTTTCGTTGATCTGGTGGGCGTTCCCGATTACAGAATTTATCTCATGCTTAGCGGGATATGTATTTTTGAAGAAAATACAGAGAAACAAGGTAGAAAAATTAGGATAAACTACGAATGTGGTATCTGTAAGCTCGGTAAGAGGGAAAACTGTTTTGAATTTGTTCCGTGTCTGTGCAATATGGATGAGCGGAATTCAGGACAGGTGAATGAAAAGTCTAATCCTTCAGCTTTGTAAGATTGACAAAAACAATACAATGCAGTATATATAGAACAATATAAATGCTTGTCTCGGCGTTAAAGAAGACTATAGATTTTGCTGTTTCTGAACATAACAGTATGCTCTATAGTCTTTTTTATTTATGTAATTACAGAAGATGGAGGAAGAACATGATGTCATCAAAGAATTGGTTGAAAAAAATAGTGATAATTATAGTAGGTTCTGTTATTGCAGCTTATGGAATCACACTTGCCTTGTATGCGGGATTTGGAGGCGCAACACTTGCAGTTTTGTGGCAGGGTATTTCAGAAACATTTCATATAAGTATCGGAATGGCTTCGTTTGTTGTAGCTGTTGTGATGATCTTATTTGCGGCTATTTATGACAGGTCGCAGATTCATATAGGAACATTTTTGTATCAGGTTGTGTACAGTGGGTGTGTGGATGTATTTGCAAAATGCCATATATACAGCAAATACATGTGGATAAATTTCTTCATTATGCTGGCAGGTGTGGTCTTATTTGCAGTTGGAACAGGTCTGTATGCATCTGCATCTCTTGGCAGAGGTTCTTATGAAGCAGTAACCTTTGCATTGGCAGAGAAAAATAACTGGCAGGTTAAGATCGTTCGTATGATATTAGATATTTTAATGGTCGTGACAGGCGTGCTTTTGGGAGGAAAGTTTGGAGCATGTACGATCATCACAGTTATAATTTCAGGACCGGTTATACAATTTACAAATGGCAAGGCAAAGCAGATTTTTAAGATGTAGGATGAAAATATTCAAAAATATATCCTTAAAAAATCCTCATGATACTGTATGAATATGCCTATAGAAAAATAAAATATGCTGTGGTAAACTGAGAGAAGAATTATCCGTTATGGAGGGAGACAAATGGCATATAATCTTCCGGATAGAGTTATAAAGGAAATTACAGTGTTTGCAAAAGAAAATTCAATTATAAAAATAGTTTTGTTTGGATCTCGGGCAAGAGGAGATCATACAGAGAGAAGTGATGTGGATTTAGCTGTGTACGGTGGGGATTTTGATTCTTTTTATTGGAATATAAAAGAAAACATCCATTCGCTCCTTTCTTTTGATGTGGTTGATATGAATTCAAGGGTTACGGAAGAATTAAAAAAAGAAATTGAAAGGGATGGGGTTGTTATATATGAAAAAACTAGATAATTTTGCAAATTGCCTTGATATATTAAAGCAAGCAGATTTTGAACTTGCAGACAGCAATGATATATATCGAATGGGTGTTGTTGGGCAGTTTAATCTGACTTTTGAACTTGCCTGGAAAGCATTGCAGGAAGTGCTGAGAATGCATGGAGTAGAAGGAGCGGAAACAGGTTCGCCAAGAGAAATATTACAGGTCGGGTATAAAGTCGGATTTGTGAACGACTCATCTGTTTGGCTGCTGATGTTGAAAAAAAGAAATACATCAATTCATATATATAACGAGGAAGAAATTGATGAATTGATCGTGTTTATACGAGATAGTTTTATTCCAGCTTTTACAGATCTTGAGGAGACATTGCAGGAAAAACTTATAGAAGTAGATGAGTGGTAATCGTCTTTAATAAACTCCGGTTTGCAATAGTGAGATGAATAAGTCCTTGCACAAATACCCTGCATAAGGTAAAATAATTTCATATGAATATTTGTGAACTGGGGGCACCACTTTTCACAAGGAAGATAACAGGCGCCGGATCATACCGTTATGGTTATATGATCCGGTGCCTTTTTGTGTTACAGGGCATATGTCCTGTAGTGCAAAAAATGTGTAATTATGAAAGATAGGAGAACATACATGGTAAAAATCAATGGTGAAGAAAAAGAGATTGCCGGTAAGAATCTTCTGGAATATTTGAAGGAAGCCGGATTTGAGCCGGAACGTGTCGTTGTAGAACGGAATCTCGACATTATTCCAAAAGATGGACTTGGCAATACGATCATTCAGGATGAAGATGTGATCGAAGTATTACGATTTGTTGGTGGAGGTTGAGACATGACAGAGATGCAGAAGAAAATGCAGGAGCTGATCTCACAGGAAGAACTGGATCGTGCATTTGATGCAAGATTTCTGAAAGAGATGCAGGTAAAGTTACGTGCGGCGAAGGTGGCTGTTGCAGGTATCGGTGGACTGGGGTCAAATATTGCAGTCATGCTTGCAAGAAGCGGCGTCGGACATTTGCTTCTGGTGGATTTCGATGTGGTGGATGTGACGAATCTCAATCGTCAGATGTACTTTATATCCCAGCTCGGGAAGCCGAAGACGGAAGCCCTGCTCGAAACCCTGTATCAGATCAATCCATATCTGACGTATGAGACCGTGCAGACGAAAGTAACACCGGACAATGTAAAGGAGTTATTCGGTGAATATCCTATCGTGTGTGAAGCATTTGACAAACCGGATCAGAAGGCAATGCTGGTGCGTGAACTACTGATGCAGTGTCCGGATGCAACTGTTGTATCAGGAAATGGCATGGCAGGGTATGCAGATACGAATGCGATACAAACCCGCCAGATGATGCGCCGCCTGTATGTGTGCGGAGATCAGAGCACCGATGTCGGCGACGGTATAGGACTCATCGCCCCACGGGTAGCTGCCTGCGCAGCTCATGAAGCAAACAAAGTATTACAATTGATAATGGAGAAATAAATGTTAGAGAAAATTGGAGATTACATGATACTCGGATGCCTTGATATACCAAAACAAGGGCATTTGAGTCCGCCGGTACTTGATGGCGCATAAGCGGCATCTTAGTACCGCTGCAGGACTCAACGAGCGGAAGCGTCCCTTGGTTGGTAATGTCAAGGTATACGAGTATTATAATATATATAACTCTAACATTTATTTCTCTGCAGAGAAAAGGAGACAACATGGAAGATAAATTCATCTTAGGCGGCAAGGAATTCAAGAGCCGTTTCATTTTAGGATCAGGCAAATACAACCTGAATCTGATCAAGGCAGCAGTCGAACAGGGAGGGGCAGAGATTATCACCCTTGCATTACGACGTGCAAATACACAGGAAAGTGAGAATATTCTGGACTATATTCCGGAAGGAGTTACCCTGCTTCCGAATACCTCCGGTGCAAGAAATGCCGAAGAGGCTGTCCGCATCGCAAGACTTAGCCGGGCAATGGGCTGCGGCAATTTTGTAAAGGTAGAGATCATGCGTGATGCAAAATACCTTTTTCCGGATAATTATGAGACTGTGAAAGCAACCGAGATCCTTGCAAAGGAAGGCTTCGTGGTACTGCCATATATGAATCCGGATTTAAATGTAGCAAGGGATCTTCAGAATGCAGGTGCGGCTGCTGTTATGCCGCTTGCAGCTCCGATTGGAAGTAATAAGGGGCTTGCGACAAAGGCTATGATCCAGGTATTGATCGATGAGATCGACCTGCCGATCATCGTGGATGCCGGCATCGGAAAACCATCTCAGGCATGTGAAGCGATGGAAATGGGTGCAGCTGCGATCATGGCAAATACAGCCATTGCAACAGCAGGTGATGTACCGGAGATGGCGGCAGCATTTAAGCTTGCAATCGAAGCCGGAAGAAAAGCATACCTGACCGGAATGGGACGTGTACTTGCAAGAGGCGGAAGTGCATCGGATCCTTTGACAGGTTTCTTGCGTTAGGGGGCAGTCGGAAATGAATGAAGAAAATCAGGTATATTTTGTTGACAGTGACAAGCTTCCACAGGAAGCGCTAGCGCGCAAGCATCGTCTGGAACAGGATGCATCGTTCCGGACAAATCATATGGAATATATGGAAGGCATGCAGGTGATCGATTCGGATATCAAGGACAAAGTACTTGCGGCTATGGATGCATATGACTATGATTCCTATACTGCGGCAGATGTAGAACGTGCGCTGTCACATGAGAGCTGTACGATCGAGGACTTTAAGGCATTGCTGTCACCGGCAGCAGCACCGTATCTGGAACAGATGGCAAGGAAAGCAGAGGAGATCACGAAGAATCATTTTGGAAATACGGTCTATATCTTCACACCGCTTTATATTGCAAACTATTGCCAGAACTACTGCATTTACTGTGGTTTCAACTGTTATAACAACATTCGCCGGAAGAAGCTGACGATGGAGGAGATCGAGCATGAGATGCAGGTTATTGCGCATACCGGCATGGAAGAAATTCTGATCCTGACAGGCGAGAGCCGGGCATATTCGGATGTTACATATATCGGGGAAGCGGTGAAGATCGCAAGAAAATATTTTAAGAATATCGGAATCGAGATCTACCCGGTAAATGTGGATGAATACAAATATCTGCATGAATGTGGTGTTGATTATGTGACTGTTTTTCAGGAGACATACAACACAGATAAATACGAGACCTTGCATCTGATGGGACATAAGCGTGTCTGGCCGTATCGTTTTGATGCGCAGGAGCGTGCGCTGATGGGCGGCATGCGTGGAGCCGGATTCTCAGCACTTCTGGGACTGGATGATTTCAGAAAGGATGCACTGGCGACAGCACTTCATGTCTACTATATCAACCGCAAATATCCTCATGCAGAATTATCATTGAGCTGTCCGCGTCTGCGTCCGATCGTGAATAATGAGAAGATCAATCCAAGGGATGTAGGTGAGAAGGAGCTCTGTCAGGTGCTCTGTGCATATCGGATGTTCCTGCCATTTGCCGGAATCACGGTATCGAGCCGTGAGAGCGCAACATTCCGAAACGGAATCGCAAAGATCTGTGCAACGAAGGTTTCTGCCGGAGTATCGACCGGTATCGGTGATCATGAAGAAAAATACGAGGGCAAAGAGGATGAGGATGTAGGAGATGAGCAGTTCGAGATCAACGATGATCGTTCCTTTGCATCCATGTATCAGGATATGGAGAAGGGCGGCTTACAGCCGGTCTTAAACGATTATATCTATGTGTAAATGTTATGAGCATGCGATCGTGATCACCAATCGCGCGCTGGTAAACGGAGACTTTCTGGAACAGCTTCAAAAGGTCGCTCAGGTGCATCCACATGCATTGATCCTGCGGGAAAAAGATCTGCCGGATGCAGAATATGAGAAGCTTGCAGCGAAGGTTTTAGAAATATACAAAACGGCAGGCATACCTGTCTTTCTACATTCCAGAATGGAGATTGCAGAACGGCTTGGCTGTGAGAATATTCATTTGTCGATTCCTGTGTTGCAGGATTTGTCAGATGTCTGGCGTGATGCACTGACAACGAATTTTAAAGAGATCAGTGTGTCCTGTCACAGCATGGAGGATGTCGAGCTTGCAGTTAAGAGCGGAGCGACACAGATCGTGCTTGGAACGATATTTGAGACAGAATGTAAGAAAGGGCTGAAGGGCAGAGGGCTGGAATTTGTTCGTGAGATCTGTGCGAATTGTCCGGTTCCGGTATATGCGATCGGTGGTATCAATGAAGAACGCCTGCTACAGGTGATGGAAGCCGGTGCGGCAGGCGGTTGTATGATGTCCGGATTTATGCGGATGTAGGGAGATATGCCATGGTATACAGCGTGATATCATGTGCCATCTTCTTCTCGGCAGTTTTCGTCATGCCGCAATGTTCGTATTTGACAACCTTTTGGATGTTGTCGGTGTCAAGAATGCAGGGGCAGCCACGTTTGGCGGCTTCTGCAAATGGCAGCTCCAGAACCTTCTTCATGAAGCCCTGTCCCTGGTAAGCCTGTAAGACGACTACCATCGAGATGGCGATATAATCTTTTTCTTTGCGGTATAATTTCTTATATTGCTCGTTTGATCCGGTTGCGATATTTAATAATGATTTAAATGGAATCTCGCACAGCATTCTCCAGATCATATGTAGGGCAGGCCCGAGTGGCTGTCTGGTATTCTTATCCCAGTATGCAAGGAAGCCTTCATATTTTTCGGAGGTTGCATATAATGTACCCATCCGGTAGTAGAATTCAGTAATGATCTCGAAAGATTTGACGAGGTCATCATGTGGTATCGTCTCGGCAATTCCGGGAGATGCGGCAAATGCTTCCCCGATCAGTCTGCCGTATTTTGCTATATCTTCTGGTGACCAGTTTTCGATCTTTATCATGTTTTACCTCCTAAATTTCCTTTCAATATGTTTGAAAAGCCAGTATGGTTTCCATAATCTGAAAGTTTGCTGTTTATGAGTTTCACATATCGTTCGATCAATGTATTCAAAAAAATGATATCTCTGCAACGTAGAATATACCATTTTTTGAAATGTGAGTTATAACTCATATTATGTATGGCTGTAGAATATCACGCCGGGATTTTGCTGTCAATAGAAATGTGAGTATATACTCATGTTTTATTGACTTTATTTTATTATATGCTTATACTGGAAACAGTAAAACTATATGAACGGAATTGTTTTTTACATAAAGGAGTAACACATGCCGGAAGAAATTCGTATCCCAAAACAGAAAAGAAGTATTGAGAAAAAAGAAGCACTGAAGAAAGCGGCGGTCGAGCTGTTCTCGACAAAAGGGTTTCATAATACCAGCAGTAATGAGATTGCAAAGAAAGCAAATGTGTCGATCGGCACATTTTACAGCTATTTTGTTGATAAGAAGTCGTTATATGAGGAATTGATCACGGATCTTTATAATGAGTCTTTGCAGGAGATCACGATTATGGATGTATCTGAAATCACATCTCCACGGGAATTTGTCAGAAGATACGTTGCTCTGATCCTGCATAATCATGAACATATGACGGCATTCCAGAAGGAGATATCCGCCTTATCCCTGCAGTATGATGATTTGCACGAACTGGAAGCGAAGGCGCGTGCAGGTGCATTTCAGACATTTTTCTCGCTGCTTGAGACAAATAAAAAAATGCTCAGAATCTCTGATCTTAAGACCACATCCCTGATCCTTCAATGTGCATTGGAGTCCGTTGTGCATGAGGTGACTTTCTATGAAAATGACTATGATAAAGAAAAAGTCATCGATGCGCTTACGGATCTGATCTGCCGATATTGTATTGCAGATGAATATGATAAGAAAATGTAAGAAAGTGTGGAATCTGGCAGTCATTTAGAGTATACTGTCCATGGATGTTAGAATATACTAACTTGTGTTAGGGACAGGAGAACAACATGAAAAAACAATTTTTTGAAAACGAAAAAGATGGATTTTATGGAACGTATTACGAAAATCCCAAAGGGGCAGATTGTGCCGTGATCGGATTATTTGGGGATGATCCGAATGATTATATGGCGAAATGTGGAGCAAAATGGCTTCACAGACAGGGCGTAAATGCTATGTGTGTATCTCCGGGCAGAAAAAATTACAGTCATGTCAACAACCCTCTGGAAAGGATTCAGACCGCGATAAAGTGGTTACAGGCTCATGGAAACCGGAAGATCGGTATCATGGGAATGAGCACGGCTGGAATGGATGCGATCGTTGCAGCATCTTATTTCCCGGATATTACGATGACGATCGGACTTACTGCCAGTGATTTTGTATGGCAGGGATTTGAACAGGGAGAAAAGGATGGATGTAAGGAATGGCCGATACCGAATGCATCCACACTTTCATGGCAGGGAAAGCCGCTGCCTTATATGCCATTTGTCTATGAACATCCGGTGTATTGGCAGAAGATTGAGGAGGAAACAAAAGGCTCCGGTGATATCACACGGTCGACCCGGTTGTTTATAGATTCGGAAAAGGCAAGACCGCATACAGAGGAAGAAATGGTAAAGGTCGAGAATATAAAAGGCCGCTTATTCCTGATCGGTGCGGATGATGACAGCTTCTGGGAGGCCGGCAAATATGTCCGCCGTATGGATCAGCGTTTAAAGGAACGTCCACATACATGTGAATACGATGCTCTTGTTTATGAACATGGTACTCACTTTGTATTGCCGGAAACTTTGCTTCGGATCGCACTTCCGGTTGGACTCAAATTTGTATTGAAATTTGTCTTTAAGGCTGCAAAAGATTATCCAAAGGAATGTGAGGCAACCAGAAAAGATATTGACCGCAGATTGTCCGCAGCGTTAAAGGAGTGGACAGCGGATTAATATCCGTATTTGCTCTTATTTTTCATCAGGAGGGTCACAGTGATAATAAGGGTTATTAGCTCAGCAGCACTGATGGCACACCAGATTCCGTTGATCCCAAGTTATAAATGGAAAGAGATCATTGAGTATTCCGCTCTTATTGATCTACGGATTTATCATTGCTGTATATTCGTATGGGTTTGTTCGATTTCGGAAAACGAAGAAACGAAGAAATCCTGCAGGCAGTAAAACACATTGGACAAATAGACATATTATGATATAATTTGCATATAATATAAACGGAGGTGGTTTTTATGTTAACATTAAAGGAATCAATCAGACCATCGGCTGATTTAAGAAACCATTATAATGATATTTCAAAACAATGTAAGGAAAATAAAGAAGCGGTAATTATTACAGTAAATGGCAGAGGTGATACGGTAGCCCTCTCATATGAAGAATATAAAAATATGAAAGCTCGTATAGAGTTACTTGAAATATTAGCTGAGGCAGAGGATGATATAAAAAATAATCGTGTTGCACCGATAACTGAAACATTTGATGATTTGCGTAGAATGCTTCAGGAGGGCTAAGTATGGAATATGAGGTAATACGAACTGATACTGCGGATGCAGGAATTAGAAAAATAATTTTATATATAGCTCAGAATTTTGGCAATGAAGTAGCTTTGGAACAACTTGATTATATAGAGAAAAAAATTCTTGAACTTGGAAATGATCCATATATTGGAACAGATCCAAGATACCTTGTTCTTAAACGACAAGGATATAAAGTCCTTATACTAAAAAAGGATCTGGTTTTTTATAAAATTAATGAAGAGAATAAAACGGTTATTGTATATGCGGTAGTGGATGGCAGACAAGACTATTTGAATATAATACGTGGATTATAGAAAGTGCGCAAATTTTCTGGACAGAAATTAAGAATGAATTTGAAGGTTCCCTCATACAATTACTTATCGGGATTTCCGATTCATACAAAGTATGAAGACAATTCAAGGAGGGGATTTTTTGTCTGAGAAAATGAGTGAAGTCTACGAAGCATATGACATGGAAATACTGGGTGCCGTCAGAGGCCGGGGATCTATGATCCTGAAAACGGATCAGGGAATCAGGCAGATATCTCCATTTGACGGCAGCGAGGAACGGCTGGAGCAGGAGCGGGAATTTAAGGAAAATCTGTATGAGACAGGATTTCACCATATTGACCGCTGCGTGCCGAACCGGGAAGGAGAGCTGATCACCTGCGACCGCTACGGGAATCCATATGTGATGCGGGAATATTTTGAGGGACGGGAATGTAATCCCGGAAGTATCTGCGATCTGAATCAGGCGGCTGCAAATCTTGCGATATTTCATATCCGGGGGCGTGAGCTGTATGCAAAAGAGGGGAGAACGTATGCGTACCGTGAGCCGGGCAACTTCAGACGAAAAACGCAGGAAATGAAAAAAATCCGGAGCTTTATCTCAAAGCGTCCGACGAAGAATGATTTTGAGCTCTTATATATAGAAGCGTATGACGCATTTTACAGACAGGCAATCGACTGCCAGGCGATGATGGATGCCTGCGACCGGACAAATATTGCCGGGCATATCGGATATTGCCATGGAGCATATAATTACCATAGTGTGTTATTTTGCGGGGGGTATCTGGCGACTGTGAATTTCGACCGGTTTCATGTCGGATATCAGTTGATCGACTTATATCAGTTCATCCGGAAGGTCATGGAAAAGAATAATTATAACTTCAATATGGCGGTGAAGATCATAGAAGAATACGATCGTATTCTGCCGCTTACCGGAGAAGATTATCGATATATCTACATATTATATAGTTATCCGGAGAAGTTCTGGAAGGTCAGCAATCGTTATATGAACTCCAGAAAATGCTGGATTTCCCCTGCAAATCTTGAAAAACTCAGTAAACTTATAACAGATGAACAAGAAAAGCAGAAATTTTTAAGTGATTTTTGCAATCATTATGGGTTCACAAGTTAGGAATTTGAATGTATAATGTCATGTGTGAGAAAATCTAACTTTGGGATTTAGGAAATATATTAAGTGTAATGTTTTAAAGGAACGCACAGGAGGAAATATTAAAATGAGCGAACGCAATTATATGGAAGTATATGAGCAGTGGGTCAACAATCCATTATTTGGTCAGGAGACCAAGGATGAACTTCTTTCAATCAAGGATGATCCAAAAGAGATAGAAGAAAGATTCTACTGTGATCTGGTATTTGGTACTGCAGGACTTCGTGGTATCATCGGTGCCGGAACAAACAGAATGAACAAGTACGTTGTCCGTAAAGCAACACAGGGTCTTGCAAATTATATCATCAAGCAGGGCAAACAGGATAAGGGTGTTGCTATTGCATATGATTCCAGAAGAATGTCACCGGAGTTTTCCATGGAAGCAGCATTATGTCTTGCAGCAAATGGAATCAAGGCATACAGATTCGAGTCTTTACGTCCGACACCGGAGCTGTCATTTGCAGTTCGCTATCTGGATTGTGTAGCAGGTATTAATGTAACAGCCAGTCATAACCCACCGGAGTACAATGGTTATAAAGTATACTGGGAAGACGGTGCGCAGATCACACCTCCACATGATACAGGAATCATGGCAGAGGTTAAGGCCATTACAGATTTTGCGGATACTAAGACAATGGAAATGATCGATGCGATCAAAGCAGGACTTCTGGTAACGATCGGTGCAGAAGTTGATGATGCATATATGGGCGAACTGAAGAAGCTGGTTCTTCATCAGGATGCTATTGATAAATATGGTAAGGATCTGAAGATCGTATATACACCACTTCATGGTACCGGAAATATTCCTGCAAGAAGAATTCTTTCTGATCTTGGATTTGAAAATGTATATGTTGTTCCGGAACAGGAACTTCCGGATGGTAACTTCCCAACAGTTGATTACCCAAATCCGGAAGCAAAGGAAGCATTTACCCTTGCTCTTGATCTTGCAAAGAAAGTAGATGCAGACCTCGTTCTTGCAACTGATCCGGATGCAGACAGACTGGGTGTATATGCAAAGGATTCCAAGACAGGTGAATATAAGGTATTTACCGGTAACATGTCAGGAAGTCTTCTGTGTGAATATGAAGTAAGTCAGATGAAAGCACGCGATGGCAAGCTGCCGGAGGATGGTGCGATCATTAAGACGATCGTTACAACAAACATGGTTGATGCGATCGCAAAATATTACAATACAGACCTGATCGAGTGCTTCACAGGTTTCAAGAACATCGGACGTGAGATCTTACGTTTCGAGCAGGAAGGAAAGGGAACTTACCTCTTTGGTTTCGAAGAGAGCTACGGCTGTCTGATCGGAACACATGCAAGAGATAAGGATGCCATCGTAGCAACAATGGCACTTTGCGAAGCTGCTGCATTCTATAAAGGACAGGGTAAGACTTTATGGGATGTTATGATGGATATGTATGAGAAATACGGCTACTATGTAGATGATATCAAGACAGTAACTTTGAAGGGTGTAGAAGGTTCAAAGAAGATCGGACATATCATGAATGTGCTTCGTGACAATACACCGGCAGAGATCGCCGGATATAAGACAAAGGTTGTTCGTGACTACCGTCTGGAGACGATCAAGAACCTTGAGACCGGTGAAACTGTTAAGACCGGTATGCCGAACTCAAATGTTCTCTACTATGAATTAGAGAATGATGCATGGCTTGCAGTAAGACCATCCGGTACAGAGCCAAAGATCAAGTTCTACTATGGAATCAAGGGCAGCTCGTATGATGAGGCTCAGAAGATGTCCGCAGAAGCAGGCGACAAGATCATGGATCTGATCTATGATATTTTAGAGAAATAATAAAAGTTTAATTTAAATATAAAACACAGGGATTGCCCCTGTACAGACCATAAGCCCCATTATAATATGACATCAGCGAA